>CAVEDG010000187.1:0-4035 GCA_963614205.1 bacterium
GTCCGTCGCCGCGCTGGTCATTGGCGGACTGTTCCTGAACCGGGACGACGGCAAGGACAAGTCCGAAATGCCCAAGAGCTGAGGCGGATCGCAGGAGGGGGCTAGATCACGCCCTTCGAGGAGGGCACGCCGGTTTCGCGCGGGTCAGGCGCCACGGCCTGGCGCAGGGCGCGCGCGAAGCTTTTGAACATGCCTTCGCACACGTGGTGCGTCTCGTCGCCGTCGATCTCGCGGATGTGGATGTTGAGCCGGCCTTCCACGCTCACCGCACGGAAGAATTCCTCAAGCAGCTTGACCTCGAAGTCGCGCACCATGAGATGCTTCTTCGGCGTGGCGAACACGAGGAACGGCCGGCCGCCGAGGTCGAGCGCCGTCTCGCACAGCGCCTCGTCCATCGGCAGGCGCGCGTAGCCGTAGCGCGTGATGCCGCGCCGCTCGCCGAGCGCGCGGTTGAGCGCCTGGCCGAAGGCGAGGCCCACGTCCTCCACCGTGTGGTGGTAGTCCACGTCGAGATCGCCGTGGCACGTCACCGTGAGGTCGAGAAGCGCGTGCTTGCGCAGCAGTTCGAGCATGTGGTTGAAGAAGCCGATGCCGGTGTCGATCGTGCCCGCGCCCGTGCCGTCGAGATTGAGCGCGAGCCGGATCTGCGTCTCGCGCGTGTTGCGTTCAAGTTCCGCCGTTCGCATGATGTTCCTTCCTTTCAGCGCACCGTGACCTTCACGGGGGCGCGCAGGCCGTCCGCGAAGTCGCGCACGGTCTTGTGCCATTCC
Organism: bacterium; assembly: GCA_963614205.1. GTDB lineage: Bacteria > Verrucomicrobiota > Kiritimatiellia > RFP12 > UBA1067 > RUG572. The sequence goes on from CAVEDG010000187.1 coordinate 771, forward strand.
GCGGCGTTGGGCATGAGCGTCATGTTCGAAGTCGGCCCGCTCCACGCGGCGCCCGCCCAGTAGCCGAACGACGCGCGCCCCGCAGACGGGAAGAGATACGTGCAGCCCTGCGCGTCAAGCCCCGTCGTCGCCGGCGCACAGTCGGGATCGAGCAGAATCGCCGTGCCGATCACTCCCGTGTCGGGACCGTCCACGTTCTCGGGTTCCCAGTTCGCGATCCAAGCGGCGTCATGGTCGCGCGCGATCATACCGTTGTGCTGGCGCCGTGCGCTGCAGTCAAGCCCCGGCCCCACGCGCGTGCCCGCCGGCGCCGCGCCCGCAAACGTGACGGCGAAATGCGCGAAGTACTGGCCGCGGTCGAGCGTGACGCGGCGCGTCTCCTCGCCGAGACCGCCCCATGCGGGATACGTGAGCTCGAACTCGGTCCGCACCGGGCCGCACTGGATCACCTTCTGCCCCGACCAGTTGCGCGAGAACGCCCAGCCGTTCGTGGCGTCCACGGCGCCGAGGCCGCCGCAGCCGCGGCCCGTCGCGACCTTGTAGTTGTCCATGCCCTCGCCATGGTTCTTGTGGTACGAGCCCTCGCCCGTGCGCTTCGCGAACCAGCGATACAGCACGGGATACGGCACGCACTTGTTGATGACGTCGATGCCGCTCGAGACGAGGCTCTGCCCCGTGGGCGCGGGCTTCATGATGGCCGGGCCGTAGGCGCGCGCGCCGAAGCGGTCGTTCTCCCACGCGAAGTCGTCCATGCGCTCCGGAAGGAACCGGCTCCAGCACACGACCGAGAGATCGGCCTGCGGCAGCGAGGCGTCCGCGAGGATGCGATATTCGCGCTTCTCCTTCGGCTGCAGCCGGCGCGTGCCCGTGGAGAAGAGCAGTGCGCCACGCCCCGCGTCGTCCTGGTAGGCGACCGGCGCGCGCGCCGCCACGTCCCACACGCGCACGGCGGTGTCGCCGGGCCGGAGACCGAGAGCCGCCCACTTCACGCTCACGGTCTCCGCCCCCCGCGCACGGTCGAGCGGATTCTCCACGATTACGGTTCGACCACCGTGCGGCGGCGGCGCGGGAGTCGCCGCCGAAACGGCAACCCCGGCACAGAGGACGACCAGGACGAACGGGAGGCCGAACTTCATGTCAGTCTCCGTTCTAGCGCGTGGTCCAGTACGGCGCGTCGGCCGGCGCGGCGAGATACTTCGCGCACGTGTCGCAGCACTTGCACAGGATCATCTGGAAGCCGGCCATTTCCTGCACGGTCAGCAGCTCGTCGCACTTGCCCGGCAGCACGGTCACGCCCATCGCCTCCAGCATCTTCTTGGCCTTGCGGTAGCAGATGAGCATTTCCATCGTCGTGGTGGCGCCCGAGCCGTTGATGAGCAGCAGGGCCTTGTCGCCGGCGGCGAGCTTCGTCGCCTTCACGAGCGAGGGGATCATCTTCTCCACGGTCTCGTCGGCCGTGCACATCTTCACGATGCCGCCGCCGCCTTCGCCGTGCTGGCCCATGCCGATTTCCATCTCGTCGTCCGCGAGCGAGCCGATCTCGCCGCCGTTCTGCGGATGCGTCGCCGTCTTGAGCGCCACGGAGAGCGTCGCGATGCCGTCGTTGAAGGCGTTGGCGAGCGCCACGATCTCCTCGAGGCTCCTGCCCTCTTCGGCGGCCGCGCCCACGACCTTGATGAACGGAATCACGCCGCCCAGGCCGCGCTTGTCCTCGATCGGCGTGTCCGGACCCTGCGCGATGTCGTCGTGGATCACGATCTCCGCCACCTTGAGGCCGGCCTTCTGCGCTTTGCGCATGGCCTTGGACCCGCTCATGCGGTCGCCGTTGTGGTTGAGCGTGATGAGCAGCGTGCCCGCGTCGCGCTTCACGTAGTCGAGCGCCTCGAACACCTTCTCGCCGCCCGGCGCCGCGAAGATGTCGCCCGCCACGGCCGCGTCGACCGCCGCCTGCACGTCGTCGACCTTGTACGCCACGTGCGTCTCGGCGACCATGCGCCACGCGCACGGCGTGTTCTGTTCCCAGTAGAGGTACTCGATCGAGTAGTCGGCGTTGTTGCCGATCCAGACCTTGAGCCCGGGCATGTACGTCATGCCCTCCATCTTCGCCGGCACGGGAATGCCCGTGTGGAGATACGTTTTCTTGATGTCCATGGTGAGTTAAGTGCTTAGTGCTTAGTGCTTGGTGCTTGGTGCTTGGTGCTTGGTGCGTACGGATTAGAACCCGACGTTCGGGACGGTGTAGCGGTTGCACGCGCTGTCGTGGAAGTTCGCGAACTCCGTGACGATCGCGCCTTCCGTGCCGCCCATCATGAAGTGCCAGCTGCCCGTCTTCGGCAGCTTGTGCGCGATGCCGTCCGGCTCCCACTTCTCCACGTGCAGCGACTTCAGCAGCGTCGGCTTGTCGGCCTTGTGGTCGTACAGCAGCGCCGAGAGGTTCGCCTTCGCCTCCGGGAACTTGTCGAGGTTGGGCTCGCCGATTTCCGAGAACGAGTAGACCCAGCCGTGGCGCACGAGCCAGGATTCCATCTTCGCCGGAATGTCCTTCTTGCAGATTTCGCCCGTCCAGCGATCCTGCATCACGTTCGCCGCCACGGGCTTGCCCGCCACGTGGCTGTGCTCGGCGATGGACTGCAGCGGCAGCAGGTAGATGTCGTGGCCGAAGTACTCTTCCTTGATTTCGTCCACCCAGATCACGCCGCCCATGCCGAACTTGGCGAAGTCGCCCTTGGCGAAGTCGGTCGCCCAGAAGCCGAGGTACTGCGTCTTGTCCGTCTGCTTCGTCTGCTCGAGCATGAACTTCTCGTCCGTGAAGGCGCGGAAGACGGGGTAGTTGAACGAGCGCATGAGGTCGAAGTAGGCCTGCTTGGCCTTCGCGACGTCGAACTTGCCGCTCGAGATGCCGTTGGCGTCGAAGGCGCCGCCGGCGTAGTAGTCCTTGTTGTCGATGTTCGTCATGGTTTTCGCCTGTACCTTTCCGTTCACGTTTTTACCGTCCGCCCCGTTGTCGGAGCAGCCGGCCACAAAAGCCACCGCGGCCGCACTCGCGCCCGCAGCGATGAATTCACGTCTCTTCATGTTGGTTCTCCAAGATTGCGATGTGCACAGTATAGCACAAAAACGAGGTGTCTGGCAGAACCTACGACACGAGCGTGCCCACGGCCTCGCCGCGCACCACGCGCTCGAGGGCGTCGCCGTCGAAGAAGTCGAAGACGACGATCGGGATGTCGTTGTCCATGCACAGCGCGAACGCGGCGGAGTCCATCAC
>CAVEDG010000188.1:0-3955 GCA_963614205.1 bacterium
TCAGCCTTCCGTGGGCATGCCCCAGGAGGCGAGCTTCGTCTGGATCCAGTCGAAGGAGCTCTTCACCGTGTCGCGGGAGGCGCCGGTGAGGACGGGTCCGCAGGCGAGGCGGATTTCCTTCGTGGGATCGACGGAGCCGAAGTCCTTGAACCAGCCGCGGCCGTTCGGGCGCGTGGGCATCGCGTCGGTCTTCACGGCGATCGGCACCACGGGCACGCCCGCCTTTTCCGCGAGCTTCGTGCCGATCGAGCTCCAGCCCTTGCGCGCGAAGACGGGCTGGCGCCGGCCCTGCGCGAAGATGAGCACCGACTCGCCCCGCGCGATGCGCTCGCCGCCGACCTTGAAGATCGTCATCAGGTCTTCGCGCGGATTCGTGCGCCCGATTGGGATGAGCCCCATGTGCGCCGCCGCCTTTTCGAGGAAGGGCAGATGCGCGAGCGACGCCTTCACCACGGTGTTGAACGGCCCGTAGCCGAGCAGCACGAACGGCAGCAGGATCGTCTCCAGCGTGCTGAGGTGGTTGGCGAGATAGACCACGGGGCCGTCGTGCGCCTTGCGCGCGTTCCAGCCCTCCGCGAAGACCGGGATGCCCAGGCGCTCGGCCGTCCGCGCGGCGTTGAAGCAGAAGTGCGCCCACTTGTCCGTGTCGAGCCGCCCCAGCGCCTCGTAGATCGCGCAGAGCGGGAACACGCTGAACGTGCTCATGCATAGGCGCAGCGTGGTGAGCGCCCCCGCCGCGCACGGCGTCGCGCGCATGCGTTCCGGCGGCGTGGCGTACGCGCCCGTGCCCAGCAGTTCCTCGCGGAACATCTCCAGCGTCGTCTGCGTCATGGTGAATCCTCTCCGCCGCCCTCGGCGTTTTCGTTGGCGGCATTTTGCGCCTGTTCGGCGGCTCTCTGTTCACGTTCTTCGCGCGAACGGCGCAGCTCTTCCTGAATCGCCTTCAGCTGTTCGCGCTGCTGCTCGCGCTCGGCGGCGCGTTCCGCTTCTCGTTCCGCTTCTCGCGCCGCCGCCTCCGCTTCGCGCTTGGCCTTCTCCTGCCGCTCGGCCTCCGCGTTCGCCGCGGCGATCGCCTTGCGCTGCTGTTCCTCCGCATCCTGTTGTTTGCGTTTCGCCCGCAAGGCCGCAATGCCGCTGCCTCCGGGCGCGACCGGCGGCCGGGCTCCGCCGAGCAGATGCGCCGGCGCGCTTGCCGCGCTGTGGCTTCTTGCGTTGGGCGGCGGCGCACCGCGCTTGGCGCCGCCCTTGCCGTCGCCCGAGCCCTCGCCGAGCGCGAGCGTGGCTTCGATGCCGTCCTTCTCGAGCGTGACCTTCATCTCATGCGCATCGGCGTCCTTCACCGTCCAGCCGTCGCGTGATTCGCCCACGCGCAGGTAGTAGTTGCCCGCCGGCTGCCTGGAGGAATCCGTGAAGCCCACCGCGATCTTGCCGGAGGGCGTGACGTTGAGCGCCGAAACGCGCACGGAGGCGATGATCTGCTGTTCCTCCTTCGAGCGCATCGCCTCCGCCGCCGCGGGATCGAGCGCGCCGCCCGCCGCGCCGCCGCCCGCGCCGCCGCGCGTGGCCGGCGCATCGGGGTCGAAGTTCGGCGGCAGAGGCCCGAACGGCAGCCGTTCGAGAATCGTCTGGTAGCGCGCGAACCGCGCGTCCGCCGCCGTGTCGACCGCCGCCTCGGCCTCTTCGACGGCGTTCGTTTCGGCCGCCTCGGCTTCTTCGACGGCGTTCGTTTCCGCCGCCAGCAGCGTGCCGGAGGTCAGCGCAAGCGCGCAGAAGATGGACGTCTTTGACCGCATTGTGTTCCTGTGCCTATCGTGTGAAGACCGCGACGGCGCCGCCCTCGGGGCAGAGCGCGAACGAGACCGTGTCGCCCTTGCGCACCCGGCGCGTCGTGATCGCGATCGCCTTTGCGTCGGCCGGCGTCTTCGCCGGGTCGTCCGCGTAGGTCGTCATCTGCCATTCGCCGTCGCCGAGGAAGTCGAGCTTCTGCTCGAGCGTGCGCGGCGCGACCGTCGTCGCGGCGTAGTAGAAGCGGCCGTCGAACGCCTCGCGCGCGACGGCGTAGAACGCGCCGCATTTGCCCGCGAGCGGAATCGTGTCCTTCCACGCCGCCGGCAGCTTGCGCAGCGCCTCGATGCCGGGCGCGCCGCGATACCGCTCCGGCCAGTCGCAGAGCGTCATGAGGCGCGAGTCGAACTGGACGCACTGCGCGATCGCGTGGGCGCGCGTGCCCTGTTCCTCCGCCCAGTGCGGGCAGCGGTCCGTCTCGTCGCCGTAGCGGTGGCCCTTCTTGGCCTGCGGCACGAAGTCCTTCGAGTAGACGTTCGCGAACGAGCCGGGCGTGAAGTCGGCCGGCCCGACGAGGAAGCGCGTGAAGGGCAGCGTGGCGCAGTGCGTCGGCGTGATGTCCGTCCTGAAGATGTTGAACTCGTTGCCAAGGATCGCCTCGCGCGTGACCATGTTCGGCCAGGTGCGCTCGGCGCCCGTCGATTTGAAGGAGCCGTGGAAGTTCATCATGATGCGGTGCTTCGCCGCGACGCGGCAGACGTTTTCGCACCAGTTGACGATTTCCTGGTCCTGGCGGTCGAGGAAGTCCGTCTTCACGCCGACGATGCCCCACTTCTCCAGGCGCGAGAACGTTTCCTCGACGCCGATGCCGGCGATCTGCTTCCAGTGGATCCACACCCAGATGCCCACGCCCTTCGCCTTGGCGTGCGCGACGATCTTCGCGAGGTCGAAGTCCTTGCGCGGCTTCAGGTCCACGTTCGGCCCGTGGTTCGGATGGCGCGCGAAGCCGTACCAGCCGCCGTCGATCGTGTGGTAGGGCCAGCCCATCTCCGCCGCGAAGTCGACGAGCTTCAGCGTCCGCTCCGTCGAGAGCGAGTTGTTGCTCTCCACCCACCAGTCCCACGTGGACGGCCCCGCCTTGACGAACGAGAAGTCGATCGACGGGTCCGGCGGCGGGTTGAGCGTCGCGATGAGATCGTTCTTGCGCAGCAGGTCGAGTTCGTCGTCGCCCACGAGCGCGACGCGCCACGGGCTCTGCGCCGGCGTCGTCGCGCTCACGAGGATCGCGCTCTGGGGCAGATGCGAGGGCCGCGCGCACAGCGTGGCCGTGCCGTCGCCGGCCGCCCGGTAGAAGAGCCCCGCCCAGTTCGAGAGCGCCGCCTCGCAGAGCGCGAGCGTCGCGCCCTGCGTCTCGACGAGCACGGGCATGCCGACGACCTTCTTCGCATCGATCTTCGCGAGCGCGCCCTTTAGATACGGCATCTCCTGCGACGTGAGTTCGCTGCCGTACTGTGTCGTCCATGCCTGCGCCGCGTCGTCGAAGCGCCACGCGGTCTTCTCGTCCAGCAGCTCGAAGCCGTCGAACGCCTCCTGCTTCGGCACCACGTAGCGGAAGGCGACGCCCTCGTCGTAGGCGCGGAAGACGAGCGTGAGGCGGCGCGGAATCTTCACGATGGACGTCTGCCCGAGCCCGACGCGCACGGCGCGCGCCTCGGTCTCCTCGAGCGCCACGGTCATCTCGTTGTAGTGGTCGCGCATCACGGCGTGCCGGCCGAGCGTCGTCTGCCACGTCGTGTCGTTCGACCGGCGCACGACCTCCAGCGTCTTCATCGGCGCCATCGTGCGCGACTTCGTGTCTGTCAGCGTGGCCTTGGCGAACTCGAGGCCGAGGGCGGACGGCTTCACGAGCGTCTTGCCGTCGCGCGAAAGCGACCAGCGCATTCCCTGCGCGTCCGTCTCGAACGTCACCGCGAGGCGCCCGTCCGGCGAGGCCAGGCGCTCCGCGCCCATTGCGCCCAGCGCCAGCGTCAGCCCCAGAATCAACGTCAGTTTCTTCATGTCATTTCCTCCTTGACTCTCAACTACAAACTATCAATCAACTCTCAACTACCAACTCTCAACTACCAACTACCAACTATCAACTACCAACTACCAACTATCAACTACCAAC
>CAVEDG010000189.1:0-3951 GCA_963614205.1 bacterium
CGGCCTTCCTCGACACGGTGACGGACATGTTCAAGAGCGCGGGCGTGCTGTGCCGTTCCGTTTCCCCCCTTGCGCCGAGCGGGTGCGTTTAGTATACTACCCTTCAATCGTTTTTCACGAAAGACCAGAACCGGAATCCGAGAGGCCTAGAGACCATGGCAAAATTTCAGTACATCGCGCTGGACGGCGCGGGGCAGGAGAAGCGCGGCACGATCGACGCGGGCGACCGCGCCGCGGCGATCGCGGCCATTCGCGCAAGCGGGCTTTCCCCCACCGCGATTGGCGAGGTGAAGGGCGCGGCGGCGAAGAAGCCGGCGGCCAAGGACGCGGCGAAGAAGGGCGGCGGCCTCGGCGCGAAGCAGATCAACATCAAGATGCCGAAGTTCCTGATGGGCCGCGTGAAGCAGAAGGACCTCACGGGCTTCACGCGCCAGCTCGCCACGCTGGTGAACGCGGGCCTGCCGCTCATGCGCTGCATCGACGTGCTGAAGAAGCAGAAGATGTCGCCGGCGATGATGGACTGCCTCAACGGCATCGGCGAAGGCATCGCGGGAGGCGCCACGTTCTCCGAGGCGCTCACGGCGTATCCGAAGGTGTTCGACAACCTCTACGTCAACATGGTGAAGGCCGGCGAGGCGGGCGGCGTGCTCGAAGTCGTGCTGAACCGTCTGGCGGAGTTCGCCGAGAAGGCGCAGAAGATCAAGAACAAGGTGAAGGGCGCGATGATCTACCCGTCCGTCGTGCTCGTGGCGGCGATCGGCATCACGGCGTTCCTGCTCGTGACGGTGATTCCGAAGTTCCAGCAGGTGTTCAACGACATTCTCGGCGGGCAGTCGCTGCCGGCGATCACGGAGTTCGTGATGGGGCTTTCCGCGTTCGTGCAGCACAACGGCCTGCAGATCTTCGCGGGCGCGGCCGCCGTGTACGTGCTCTACAAGGTCTTCGGCAAGACGCCGTTCGGCGCCTACCAGCTCGACAAGATGCGCATCTCGCTGCCCGTCACGGGCACGCTCGTGAAGCGCACGGCGATCTCGCAGTTCTCGCGCACGCTGGGCACGCTGCTCTCTTCGGGCGTGCCGATCCTGCAGGCGCTCGTGATCGTGCGCGACACCACGAGCAACCGCGTGGTGCGCCGCGCGATCCAGACCGTGCACGACGCGGTGAAGGAGGGCGAGTCGATGACCGACCCGCTCGCCTCCTCGGGCGTGTTCCCGCCGATGGTCGTCTCGATGGTGCAGGTGGGCGAGGAGACCGGCCAGCTCTCCGACATGCTCACGCGCGTGGCCAACACCTACGACGACGAGGTGGACAACGCGGTGGCGGGCCTCACGGCCGCGATCGAGCCCGCGCTGATCATCTTCCTCGCCGTGGTGGTCGGCACGATCGTGATCGCCATGTTCCTGCCGATGATCAAGATCATCTCCTCCGTGTCGGGCGGCGGCGCGGGCTGAGGCGGACGCACGAACGAAGGCCGGATGCCATGAAGCAGATCGGAAACAACGAAAGCGGCGCGCGCGCCCGCGGCTTCACCTTGGTGGAGCTGCTCGTGGTCACGGTGGTGATCGTCACGCTCATGGGCGTGGTGTTCCGCCTGGCCGGCGTGGGCGGCGGAAACCGCGCGCGGGCCAAGACGGTGCAGCGCCTGCAGCGCCTCGAAAACGCCCTCTCCGGCTACTACGCCGCCTATGGATCCTACCCGCCCGTGCCGCTGCAGGGCCGCAGCCGCAGCATCTACAAAAAGGTGGATAAATACGGCCGTCAGGAGGCGGGCAAGGCCGCAAGCGGTTCGAAGGACTTCAAGTCGGCCACGATGGCGGTGCAGATCGAGGCGGCGTGCCGCGCGCAGCCGCTTTCCGTGTCGTGGCCGACGCCGAACGACGTCGTCGTCGCCAAGACGATCGATGAACTCTCGGACGCCTACAAGGCGTCCGACGTGGGGGCTCCGTACAACGATGGATTCAAGGCGCTCCGCGGCATGGGCGGACTCAATCTGGACGCGGTCGACTGGCGCGCGCAGACGTCGAACGGGAAGGACATCCAGCTCTTCGAGTTCGGTCTGCTCTCGTTCCTCTTCCCGCGCTACTTCTTCATGCTGGATGGCGTGAGCGACGAGTTCTTCGACCATAAGGTCAAAAACCGCCTGCACAGCCAGTGGGCGGCGAACAACCAGCTGCCGTGCCGTCTCGACACGGGCGAGCAGTTCCAGACCTGGGAAGAGGTGCGCAGGGTCATGGGCGCGCAGAGTTCGTCGTCCAACGCGCGCTGGGAATCGAGCATGATCTCGAACCTCACGAGCCAGGCCGTATGCGCGCGCTGGATGCCGAACTTCCAGGGCATCGTCTCCACGGTGAGCACGGCGAAGTACCGCTACTTCTTCGGTGTGGACGTTGCCGACACGACGCAACTGGGAATGGCGGTCCCCGAGACATACGGGTCGAAGTTTCTGAAGAGCGGCGGGGGCGACAACGCCACGCTGTGGAAGCGGCGGCCGCGCATTTTCCCCAAGGGCGGCACGACGGAAGGCGGCGACTCGAACGAGTCGTACATGCTGCTGAGCATGACGGTGTGCGATGGCTGGGGCCGCGAATTCTACTACTCTTCCGACCCGCCCTACCAGAGCTATCGCCTCTGGTCCGCCGGGGACAACATGCTTACGTTCCCGCCCTGGTACGACCTCAATTCGTTCTCGGGCGATGATCTCAACCAGATCCACAAGTTCATTGAAGACGACATCGTGCAGCTCACGAACAAGTAGACGCATGAGACGCGCTGAGGAATTGAGAACATGAAGGCAAACAGACGAAACGGATTCACCCTCATCGAGATGCTGGTGGTGATGGGCATCATCGCCATTCTCTCCGGTTCGCTGCTCATGGGCTATGGGCGCGTGACGCGCACGGCGCAGAAGGCGAAGGCGCAGGAGACGGTCTCCAACGTGGCGACGGCGCTGGGCGTGCTGCTGCAGCAGAAGGGCTCGTGGCCGAAGAAGCTGACCTCGTACCACGGCATGGACGGCACGGGCAAGGGCTGCGTGGTCGAGGTCGCGAAGGTGTTCGCGGCGAACGACAACCTGCTGGGCGTGTCGGTGGATTCGAGCGGCAAGCCCACGGGCACGGACCGCTGCGGCATCGTCGATCCCTGGGCCGTGGCCGTGCTCAAGCGGAGCCCGAACGTGAGCGGGGACGCGGCCGTGCCCACGGGCGGCACCGTGGCGGATCACGTCATCTACTTTGCGCTCGACACGGACTTCGACGGCATCACCGAGGTGGCGAACACGGGCGGTGCGCGGAGCGGAACCGTGAAGGTGCGCGCGAACGCGGTCGCGTGGTGCGCGGGCGCGGACGGCCAGATGGGCACCACCAAGACGAACGCGGACAACATCTACAGCTGGCAGCGCAAGCAGGAGGTGAACGAATGAAGACGACGCGGACCCGCAGGGCGGGCTTCACGATCGTGGAGATGCTGATGGTGATCGGCATCCTCGCGGTGCTGATGGGGCTCGTCACGACCGCCGCCTCGGCGGCCATTCGCCAGTCGCGCAACCGCCGCACGGAGGCCACGAAGCAGGTCATCCAGTCCGGCATCGCCACGTACCGCGCCCAGAAGAACTTCTGGCCACCGAAGGGGGGCAAGCTGCAGAGCTGGGCGGACGACGGGGTGGACAGCGGCGACGGCCTCGAAGGCGACACGCACGTGGCCTTCCTCTCGACCTCCGACTACGACAAGATGATGCGCGAGCTCGCGAGCGCCTCCGTCAAGGATTCGTCGCCCATGATGGACTTCGGCGGCGTGATGGTGGCCTCGGCGTCGGCGGCGGGGAAGGAACACGGGCGCGGACGGGTCTTTGCCGAAGAAGTCAGGAAGAAATCCGGCAAAAAGCTCAAGCTCTCGGAAATGGTCTTCGGCTACATCACGAAGGACGGCTACTTCCGGCGCTATCTCGTGCAGTAC
>CAVEDG010000190.1:0-3949 GCA_963614205.1 bacterium
GGTTAGAGGTTAAAAGTTAAAAGTTAAAAGTTAGAGGTTAGAGGTTAGAGGTTAGAGATTAGAGGTTAGAAGTTAAGAGTTAGAAGTTAAGAGTTAGAAGTTGGAAGTTGAAAGTTGGAAATTGGAAAGTTGGAAGTTGGAAGTTGGAAGTTGGAGGTCAAAGGTCATTCAAAACAGCTCCACTGTTCTTCTTGCCTTTAACCTCTAACTTTAACCTTTAACCTTTACCTTTTAACCTTTGCCTTTAACCTCTAACTTTAACCTTTAACCTTTGCCTTTTAACCTTTGCCTTTGCCTTTAACCTTTAACCTTTAACCTTTAACTTTTAACTTTTAACCTTTAACTATCTGAGCAGGATCACCGTGTTGCGGGGACGCACGAAGAGGCAGCCCGTGCCGCGCACGAGCCCCGAGGCGTGCGAGGCGTCGATGTAGCCGACCACCGCGCGGCCGCCAAGACGCAGGCTCGCGACCTCGTTCGTGCCCGTGAAGTCAAGGCGCAGCGCGGCCGTGTCGCGCAGGTCGAGCGCGAGCTTCGGCTCGAAGCCGAACGCCTCCTCCGTCGCGGGCTTCACGCTCACCTGGTCGATGAAGAACTCCGTGTCTTTCGGGTTCGCGCCTACCTTCAGCGTCGTGCCGTCTGCCAGCGGCAGACCGTTGAGCCCGCGAATGCCGAAACGGTACGTGCCCGCCGCCGGCACGGTGAAGAGCGCGCTGCGGAAGACGAAGTTCGTCGAGTAGAGCGACGGCGTGCGGTAGATCTCGTTCGTCGCGCCCGTGCCGTCCACGAGATAGAACTGCGCCTGGTTGCCGCCGTAGTTCGCCCAGGTCGCAGGCGTTCCGTCGCGGTTGAACCACGTGCGCGACCGCGCGGAGAACGTGAGACGGTACGCGCCCGCCGCGGGGAACGTCACGTCCTGCTCGGCGCCGGCACACTGGCAGATGTCGAGCGACGACGTTCCAAGGCCATAGTTCACGCCGTAGGCATAGGCGTTTTCGACAATCCTGCAGGGATCCCAGATCGCCGCATAGTTTTTTTTCGTGTTCGCCGTGGTCGTCTCCGTGGTCGTGTCAGTGTTGGACCTGAGCGTCCAGACGCTGGTGTCCGCAAACGTGCCGTTCTTCACGAGTTCGCCGTTCACACCGTCCTGCCGCACGAATTCGAGGTCGTCCACCACTGCGCAGCCAACGGAGGAATTCGAGAGAGCGCACGCCCCCTTCAGGCGCAGACGCACGGTGCGCGGCGTCGCGAACGTGACGGCCGTGGGCAGCAGCTGCCGTTTGAGCCGCCCCCGCCAGGTCTTGCCGGACGTGCCGAGCGCCGCCACCACCTCGCCTGCGTCGTCCACGAGATCGGCCTGCACGTCCGCGCCATTCGTCACCATTTTCCCGTTCCACCTATGGCCGTCGAACAGCGCCGCCGCCAGAAGGAGACGCAGCTTCCACGTGCCCGCGGGCAGCGTGAAGGCCGCCGACGTCGCCACGCCGGCGTTGCCGTAGAACGCGAGCTGCACGCCGCCATGCGCCGCGCCGTCGCGGAAGTCGGCGTTCGTCATGCCGCGCGTAAGAAGGCAGACGTCCGGATTGTATTTGTTGGTCGCCGCCGCATCGGACTGCGTGAAGGTCCAGTCCGTGAGCGTGTGCGTGGTCTGCCGGGAGTAGCGCGTTGCCCAGGTCATGCTCGCGATCTGCTCGAAGTCCGCGTTCGGCGGGTAGACAAGCGTCTCCATCGGCACGTCCGTGACGAGGCGGAAGCGGAAGTCGTCGAGCACGGTGTGGGCGTCGTTCCCTCCGACGTCGTGATTGAGGCGGAACGTGTAGGCGCCCGCGCGCACGCCGCGCACGAGGAAGCGCTGCTTGCGCGTGTGTGCGCCCACAAGACCGAGCGCCGTGCCGATCGCCGTCTCCGCGCCCGCGCCGTCCACAAGCGACATCTTGACCCAGCCGCCCGCGTACTGGTCGTTGATCCCATCAGCGCGCCCCGCCGTGAGGAACGTCAGCTCGTAGTCGCCGTCCGCGGGGAACGTCACGGTGTTCTCGATCACGGCACCCTTCTTGAGCACGAGCACGATGTTCCCCTGGAAGTCGTAGTCGGCGTAGGGGAATCTCGATCTCGCGCCCCCGTCGAGCAGCCAGCAGTTGCCCGTGCCGTTTTTGTAGACGGAATAGTTCACAGGGGAAGGCGATGCAACGGTGGAAACGACGCGCCAGGAACTATAGGTCTGGCCTGCAGACCAATAGCCGATCCCCGTCGTCGTGATCTCCTCGAAATCGGCGTTCGGCATCGTCGCGTAGATGTCGCCCGTCGCCTTCACCGCGCTGGGCGAAGGAAGTGCGCCGAGCACGAGCTCGCCCGCGCCGGAGACCGCGAGCCGCTTCACGGTGTCGGGCAGTTCCGCCACGCGCACGGCCGCGGAGGCGGGCAGCGCGAGCGTCGCCGCGTCCGCCGTCCCTTCGGCGGGCGTGAACGCGAGGTTGTCGAACGTGTCGCGCGTGACGGTGAAGGCGTCGCCCGCGCGCAGCGCGAGACGCGGCTCGGCGGCGGCGAGCACCGCGCCCGCCGCGCCCACGTGCGTGGCGGCGGCGTCCGGCGTCGTCGCCGAGAAGGCCTGCGTGCGCCCCGCCACGTTCAGCGTACCCGCGCCCAGCGCGTTCACGGCCGCCGTCGCGTCGTCCGCCACCGTGACCTCGGCGCCGACGGCCGTGCGCACGTCCACCTGGGACTTCGCCGTCGCGGCGGGTCGCCACTTGCCCAGCAGGTAGCGCGACACGTGTTCGCGTTCGAGCGTGGTGAGGCTGTTCGTGAAGATCAGCACTTCGCCGAGCGAGTCGCCGCCCGCGCGCCAATAGCTCGGAGCCCAGAGGCCGCGGTCGTTGAAGAAGGCGTTCAGGCAGCCCGTGAGGTCGCCCGCATCCCACTCGTAGACGTAGGGCCCGCGCGCGACGGAGACTACCGTGGGATCGATCACGTTGCCGTTCACGACCGTGCGCCCCTGCAGAACGCCGCTCGGCGTTGAGCCTGTCGATCCATAGGCGCCGAGAGTACCATCCGTGTTCAACGGGTGCAGCCACACGTCGCCCCCGCTCGAGCTGATGGGGAAGCCCCAGGCGTTCGTGACATAGCCCGTGAAGAAGATGTGCTGCACCTTCTTCACGAGCGTGCTGTTCGTGAGCGGCGTACGCGCCGCGTCCGCCGCGCAGAAGCCCATCCACGTGCCGGACTTCCTGCCGTTGAAGTCCACGTAGGCAACGCCGGGCATCGCGTCGTACGTCTTCGCGACGGGATGGAAGACCACCGTCTCCCACGTGCCTTCCGAGACCTCGTTCGTGACCCAGCTCGTGCGCGCGGTGGCGCAGTAGTAGGCGTGGCCCCATGTGCCGTCGTCGGACTTCGTCTCGCGCGCGTCGTACCACGCGGCCACGCCCGTGTTCGTCGCGCTCGTGCCGGAGACGAGCGTATCGGCCCGCGAGGCGTCGAACCAGGCGGCCGCGCGGTTGAGCACGGCCGTGGGCGTCTCGCGCGCAGTCGCCGCCGCGCCGCCCACGATGTTCAGCGCGCCTTCGCGCACGGCGACGACGGGCGCGGCGCTCGCCGACGTCACGAGCTGCGCGGCGTCGAGCGTCCACGCGCCCGCGCCGCCCTTCTCCACGCGGTCCGCCTCTCCGGCCACGTAGATCGTCTCCGTCTGCGTCGTCGCGTTCGTGAGGATCACGTCGAGGATGTCATGGTCGTCGACCGCCACGTCCGCCCCCGCCACCGCACAGGCCACAAGCGCGGCCCAGCCAACTGCCTTTTTCGCGTTCATGAGATCTCCTTGTCGTTGCTCCTTGGGGATGACGAGTGGAAGTCTACCAAATCTCCGTTCGCCGTGTCAACACCTCCGCCCAAGGTTAACAGGGTTAACGCATTTGAAATCATGGGACCCTAAATGGCTGTGCGGTGGATAGAC
>CAVEDG010000191.1:0-3927 GCA_963614205.1 bacterium
AAGCACCAAGCACTTAGCACTCAGTGCCAGGCACCAAGCACCAAGCACCAAGCACTTAGCACTCAGTGCCAGGCACCAAGCACCAAGCACCAAGCACTTAGCACTCAGTGCCAGGCACCAAGCACCAAGCACCAAGCACTTAGCACTCAGTGCCAGGCACCAAGCACCAAGCACCAAGCACTTAGCACTCAGTGCCAGGCACCAAGCACCAAGCACCAAGCACTTAGCACTCAGTGCCAGGCACCAAGCACCAAGCACCAAGCACTTAGCACTCAGTGCCAGGCACCAAGCACCAAGCACCAAGCACTTAGCACTCAGTGCCAGGCACCAAGCACCAAGCACCAAGCACTTAGCACTCAGTGCCAGGCACCAAGCACCAAGCACCAAGCACCAAGCACTCAAAGTCAACATCCTGTCCCACTCGTTCCCAACTTCGTCTTCATCGTGACGGGCACGTGGTCCGACGAGGCGAAGACGTGGCTGGAGCAGATCGTGGGCGCGATGGACTGCCCGCGGGAGACGATCCAGGTGGTCGATGCGGCGGTGGCGGCGATGACGCCGCCCCTGGCGCGCGTGTACATCGTGCTGGGCGGCAGCGATGCGTGCAAGCGCTTCGCGCCGGGCGTGAAGCCCGTGCCCGGCGGCTGGACCACGATCAACGGCGTGCCGACGGTCGTCACGTACAACCTTGCGCGGATCCAGGCGCTCTTCGGCGACAATGAGAACACGCTCCGCACGGCAAAGGTGCGGACCTGGAACGCCGTGAAGGCCGCGCTGGCGAAGCTGGGCCTGAAGCCGCGGCCGAAGGCAACGTGACATTTTCCCCAGAAAGGAACACCAACATGACGACAGGACGAAAGGCGTTTTGCATGACACTTGCTGCTGTGGCGGCGCTGCCGCTCGCGGCGGCCGAACTGAAACCCGGCGACGTCGTGAGCGGATTCACCGTCACGCGCGTGACGGCGCTCCCCGAGGTGCGCGGCCGCCTCGTGCGCATGACCTACGCGAAGAACGGCGCGGATCTCGCCTGGCTTGACCGCGACGACGACAACATGACCTTCGCCATCGGCTTCCGCACGCTGCCGCAGGACGACACGGGCGTGGCGCACATCATCGAGCACTCCGTGCTGTGCGGCTCGGAGAAGTATCCCGTCAAGGAGCCGTTCGTCGATCTGCTCAAGAGCTCCTTCGCCACGTTCCTCAACGCCTGGACGAGCGCGGACGCGACGATGTACCCCGTGTGCTCGCGCAACCCCGTCGATTTCCTCAACCTCGTGGACGTCTACATGGACGCGGTGCTGCATCCGCTCAGCGTGCGCAGTCCGCTCGCCTTCCGCCAGGAAGGCTGGCACTACGAGTTCGACAAGGCGACCGGCGCGCTGCGGCGCAACGGCGTGGTGTTCAGCGAGATGAAGGGCGCGTTCGCCAATCCCGACCGGCTGCTCTACCACGAGCTCAACCGCCTGCTCTTTCCCGAGACGAGCTACGGGTTCGTCTCGGGCGGCGACCCGGCGGCGATTCCGCAGCTCACCTTCGAGGGCTACACGGCGTTCTACCGGCGTTTCTACCATCCGTCCAACGCGCGCATCTTCCTTGACGGCCGCGTGGATCTGCCGGCCGTGCTCGCGAAGCTCGACGGGTTCCTCGCGCCGTATCCGCGCGCCGACGTCGCGGCCGAGATTGCCTACCAGAAGCCCGTGGCGAACGCGAAGACGATCGACTACGAGATCGGCGCGGACGAGGATCCGGCGGGCAAGGTCATCCTCGGCGACGCCTGGGTGTTCGGCCGCTACGACGACCGCGCGCGCGCGTTCGCGATGGACGTGCTGACGGACGCGCTCGCGGGCGACAACGACGCGCCGCTCAAGAAGGCGCTGCTCGGGAAGAACCTGTGCGAGGACGTGCGCTTCTCCGTGGGCGGCGGCGCGCAGCGCACGGTCCTGCTCGTCCTCAAGAACGCGAAGCGCGAGAACGTGGCGGCGGCGCGCGCGCTGGTGCGCGCCACGCTCGAGGGGCTTGTCGAGAAGGGGCTCGACCACGCGCGGCTGGCGGCGCTGCTCGACCGCGCCGAGTTCCACGACCGCGAGAAGGACTTCGGCGGCTTCCCGCGCGGGCTTGCGTTCTTCAACGACGCCTATGACCAGTGGCTCTACGGCGGCGATCCGGCGGACGCCTTCCGCAACGCCTCGCTCTTCACGACGCTGCGCGCGCGCCTGGCGGACGGCTGGTTCGAGCGCGTGCTGCGGGAGGCCGTGCTCGACAATCCGCACCATGCCGCGCTCACGATGCTGCCCTCGACGACGCTCGGCGCGGCGAACCGCGCGGCGGAGGCGGCCGCGCTCGCGAAGATCAAGGCGGGCTGGACGCCGGCCGAGGCCGAGGCCGTGCGCGCCGAGTGCGCCGCGCTCGAGAAGTTCCAGACGGCGCCGGACAGACCCGAGGACGCGGCGAAACTGCCGCGGCTCGCGGTGAAGGACGTTCCCGCGCGCGGCCCCGTGACGGCGACGACCGTGGAGGAGATGGAGGGCGTGAAGGTGGTGCGGCCGCACACGCAGGCGAACGGCGTGCTGCACGCGGGTCTCTACTTTGCGGTGCCCGACCTCGACGACGAGGAACTTGCGGATCTGCCGCTGCTTGCGCGGACGCTCGGCGATCTCGCGACGGCGCATTACCCCGTTGCGGCGCTGCGCAATGAACTCGATGGCAAATTGGGCAACTTCGGCATCCATGCGGCCGTCTACGCGAAGCCCGGCGACGCAAAGGATGCGCATCCCTACATGGCCGTCACCGTCTCGGCGCTCGAGACGCACCAGGCGGACGTGCTGCGGCTCGTGCCGGACGTGCTGCTTGAGACGTCCTTTGCGGAGACGCGCGCCGTGGGCGACTTGCTGCGGCAGATGCGCGTGGGCGCGGAGCGCGCGACGATGGGGCTGGGCGGGCGCGGGCATCCGTTCCGCCGGGCGGCCGCGCAGGTCGCATGGCGCGCGGCCCTGGAGGAACGTCTGGCCGGCTTCGCGCAGATTCGCCACCTGCAGGCGCGCGACGCCGCATTCGCGACGAACGGCGTCGAGACGTGTGCGCGGCTCGCGGCGCTGGCGCGGAAGGTCTTCGTGCGCAACCGCCTCACGGTGTGCCTTTCCGACAACATGCCGCTGGCGTTCGCGGGCGCGCTGGCGCGGGCCTTCCCGCGTGGTGTGCTGGGCGCGCCGCGGGGCCCTGTGCTGTTTCCGAAGCGGCGCGAGGGCTTCCGCATTCCGGCGGCGATCGGCTTCGCGGCGCGCGTGGCGCATCCCGAGCCGAGCCTCTACACGGGCGCGGCCGTGGTGGCCTGCCGCGTTCTCTCGCTCGACTATCTCTGGAACGAGATCCGCGTGAAGGGCGGAGCCTACGGCGGCAACGTGCGCGTGTGCGCGAACGGCGACGCGGGCTGGCTTTCGTGGAACGACCCCAAGCCCGCGCGCTCGCTGGGCGTCTACGCGAAGAGCGGCGACGCGCTGCGCGCCTTCGCGGAAGGGGAGGAGCCGCTCGACCGCTACATCGTGAGCGCCGTGGCGGCCACGGAGCCGTATCTCACGCCGAGCGTGGAGACCTTCCGCGCGGCCGACCTCTATCTCTCCGGCCGCACGAACGAAGATCTGCAGCGGCTGCGCGCGGAGATGCTCGCCACCACGAAGGCCGACTTGACGGCCTTCGCGGCGCGGCTCGATGCCCTCTCGCGCGACGCGGCCACGTGCGTGCTCGCCGGGCCGCAGCAGCTCGAGGCGTGCACGAACGCGCTCGACGCGGTGGAGGCCGTCGTGCGGTAGAGAAGGGGAGCGGCGTCGGAAGTCGGCGGATGTGATATACTGGAAACCCATTTGACCGAAAGGAAGCACAATGAAGATTGTCGTTTTGGGCAGCACGAATACGGACATGGTGATCTCCGGC
>CAVEDG010000192.1:0-3861 GCA_963614205.1 bacterium
CGGTCGACGTAGACGACCGGCCGATGGGCGTCGTTGGGTTCAGGCATGGACATGGCGGGGAGGCGCTCAGCCCTCGAAGCGCGAACGGTCGATCCAGAGGCCGAGCGCGGGATTCGGGATGAAGTAGATGTCCTCGCCGTCGACCACGTTGCGGCCGTAGACGAGTTTCGCGGGGTCGTACTTCGCGGCCATCTCGTCGTAGTCGGCCGACTGGAAGCCCACGCCCTCGATCTCCGCGCGCGAGATGTTTTCGCTCTTCACGCAGTAGGTGATCGTGAAGCGGCCGTCGGAGGAACCGTGGATGAGGTGCGCGGCCGCGCCCATGTTCGCGCGCAGGTCGGCGTTCTCGGGCTTGCGGAACTCCTCCAGCGTGTGCAGGCGGCCGCGATAGCCGTACTTGCGGATGAGCGCGTCCACCGCCAGATCCTCGCCGAAGTGGCGCACGCCCGGCGCGAGCACGATCAGCTCGCCGCCGTCCGCCATCGCCATGCGCGTGCGGTAGATCGCCTTGTTGCCGAGCCAGGTGGAGGTGAACTCGGTGGGGTCGAGGTAGACCACGCACTTCCGGATGCCCGTCTCCACATAGTCGATGTTCGTCTTCTGCGCGAGCTTCACCGCCTCCGTGAGGCAGTTCCGACCCTCGCCGATGAAAAGGCCGTGGGAGTGGATCTTGCCGCCGGGCGCGGTGTTGACCGTGAGCACCCAGAGAATCGGCCTCTGCGCCACGAAGCGCTCGAACGCGTAGTCGAAGAGCCGGCGCACGGGCGTGTGGTCGCGCCCCATCGCCTGCTCGAGCCCGCACACCGCGCCGATCATGTGGGACTTGTTGATCATGTCGCTGCCGCCCACGCCCACGAAGAGGTTCTTCGCGTGGTTGGCCATGCCAATCACCTCATGCGGCACCACCTGGCCGGGCGAGATGATGAGGTCGTACGTCTCGTCCATGATGCGGCGATTGACTTCCACGGAGACGGACTCCTTCCAGAGCCCGCCCGAGATCTCCGTCACCACGTCCGCCGGCACTTCGCCGAGCTTGACCACGTCCGTGCGCCAGCCGTGCACGATCATGCGGTCGTAGGGGATGTCGGGGAACATGATCGCCCACTGTTCGGCGCTCACGGGCACGTGCGTGCCGAGCGCGGGCATCACGTCCACCTCCACGCCCCTGGCGCGCAGCAGCTTCCAGTAGGCGCACGTGATGAAGCCCGCGTTGGAGTGGTAGCGCGTGAAGTCCGGCGGAATCACGAGCGCGCGGCGATGCGGGAAGGTGCGGCCTTCGAGCGACTGCGCGAGCGCGGCGACGATCTCGTCGTTGGAGAGCCCGTTTTGAGGGTCTGTCGAAATCTTGAAGATGTCCATGGCGTAACCGATTGATGTGTCTACGCCGTGCAGTATACCACAATTCCCGCGCGCCGGCCAACTACACGAGCGCGGAAGCGCGGGTGGCGATGTTGCCGAGGTGGCGGGAGATGTCGCGCAGGCAGGAGAACACGGCGAGCACGGCGAGGTCGCCTTCCTTGGGCAGGGTCGGGTCGCTAAGGTGCGTGGAGAAGGCGCGCGTGGCCTTGCGCACCGCCGTGTGGATGGCGCGCTCGAGCGCCTCGGGGTCGCCGCACGCGGCCGGCGTGCCGGTCTTGATCGCCTCCACCGTGGCGCGGGCGAAGGCGCGCGTCTGGCCCACCACGGCCATGACGTCGGCCTGAACGTCCGGCGGCAGCACGGCGCGCACGCGGCTCGTCTTGCGGTAGACGCGCAGGGCGAGGTCGCTGATGCGCTCGGCGTCGTTCGCGCAGTGGATGATCTCGGGGATCATGCGCGCCTGGGCGTCCGTAATGCGGCGCTGGGAGATCTGGATGAGGTAGGCGCGGATCTCGGCCTGCATGGCGTCCACGCCGTTCTCGGCGTTCTCGATGGCCTCCGCGTCCACGGCGGCGCGGCCGAGGCAGGTGGAGAGCGCGGCGGAGGCGACGGTCCAGGCGCGGCGCGTCATGTCGCCCACGGCGCGCACGGTGGCGTGCAGCGCGAGGTCGGGCGTGGCGAGCAGATGCGGTTCCAGCAGCTTCACGTGCGCCGTGCGGCCGTCCTTCACGATCCATTCGCAGAGGCGCGCGAGGGCGGGGATGAAGAGCGTGAGCACGCACACGTTCGTGACGTTGAAGAGCGTGTGGGCCATGGCCACGTGGCGGCCGAGCGCTTCGCCCGCCAGACAGTTGCCCGCCGCGCTCGCGTTGACGAGGTGGAAGAACGCCGGCGCGCGCGCGCCCGCCGTGTCGGCGAACACGATGCCGAAGGTGGCCACCAGCAGCACGGTGCCGATCACGTTGAAGAGCGCGTGCGCGAGGGCCGTGCGCTTCGCGTTCGCATTCGTGCCGATCGAGGCGAGCGCGGCCGTCACCGTCGTGCCGATGTTGTCGCCCAGCACGATCGGCACCGCCGTCCAGATGTTGATCAGCCCCGCCTCCGCCAGGGCGATCGTGATGCCGATCGTCGCCGAGGAGCTCTGCACGATCATCGTGCACAGCGTGCCGACCGCGATCGCGCCGAGCACGCTGCCAAGGGGCAGATAGCCCGAGGCGGACGGCGCGCAGTCGAAGAGCGAGAAGAACTTCACGAAGCCCGGCAGCTTGGCGAGCGACTTCAGCTCCGTGCTCATCATCTCCATGCCGAAGAAGAGCAGGCCGAAGCCGAGCACCGTACGCCAGACCCCGCGCATCCGCGGCCGGCGCGCGATCATCACGCCCGCCACGCCGAGCACCACCGCCGGCAGCGCCACGTCGGAGAGGTTGAACGACACGAGCTGGCCCGTCATCGTGGTGCCGATGTTCGCGCCGAAGATCACCCCGATCGCCTGCCGCAGCGAGAGCAGCCCCGCATTGACGAAGCCCACCGTCATCACCGTCGTGGCGCTCGAGCTCTGGATCACCGCCGTCACGCCCGCGCCCGCCAGAATGGCGAACACGCGGTTGCGCGTGACATAGCCCAGCACGGCCTTCATCCGCGCGCCGGCGATCTGCGTGAGGCCGTCGGACATCAGCCCCATGCCGTAGATGAACAGGGCGAGGCCGCCCAAAACCGTGGTCGTCAACTGAAAGACGTTCATGTGCGTTCCTAACTTGTCGTGCGCCAAACAGTTTAGCGGACATCCGTTAGAAACGGACGAAAGAACAGTTAAGATTTGGTTAAGAACCAGTCTTCGGCGAACAGCGGGCGCGAAATGTGGTATACTAATTGCCAACTTTTTCCACAAAGAAGGAAGAATCATGAACAAGGTCAGTTACAAGGAACTCGGTCTCGTCAACACGAAAGAGATGTTCGCGAAGGCCGTCAAGGGCGGTTACGCCATTCCGGCGTTCAACTTCAACACGATGGAGCAGATGCAGGCGATCGTGCAGGCTGCCGTCGAGACGAAGTCGCCGGTGATCATGCAGGTCTCCAAGGGCGCGCGCAAGTACGCGAACCCCACGATTCTTCGCTACATGGCGCAGGGCGCGGTGGAATACGCCAAGGAGCTCGGCTGCGCGAATCCGCAGATCGTGCTGCATCTCGACCACGGCGACAGCTTCGAGACGTGCAAGAGCTGCATTGACATGGGCTTCTCCAGCGTGATGATCGACGGCTCGTCGCTGCCGTTCGAGGAGAACATCGCCCTCACGAAGAAGGTCGTGGAATACGCCCACCAGTTCGACGTCACGGTCGAGGCCGAGCTCGGCGTGCTCGCCGGCGTCGAGGACGAAGTGGCGGCCGAGGAGAGCCACTACACGAAGCCGGAGGAAGTGATCGAGTTCGCGACGAAGACGGGCTGCGATTCGCTCGCCATCTCGATCGGCACCTCGCACGGCGCCTACAAGTTCAAGCCGGAAC
>CAVEDG010000193.1:0-3827 GCA_963614205.1 bacterium
AACATCACGCTCAACCTGATCGCCCTCTACAAGGCGCTCGGCGGCGGCATCGCCCAGTAGGGGCGGTACAGTGTTCCAAACTTTTTTCATTTTTGAATTGCAAAATCACGAAAAATCCTCTATGCTTTATGGTGTGTTTCCGCGAACTGGGTTTGCGGGGCACGCGATTTTGTCCTACAAGAGGTAGAAAACAAACATGAACAAGGCTGTGCACGCACTCGTCTACGTGATCCTCGTGGTCGCGGCTCTCGCGCTTTTCCTGGAGTTCAAGCTCTTCGACAAGAAGGACTTGCTCAAGGATCGCAACAAGCAACTCGAAGACTATATCGTAAAGATCTCGAGCACGATCGAGAAGACCGACGCCGCGAAGTCCGCCAACGTGCCCGAGGCGCGCAAGGACACCTCGCCCGTGGAGGCGAAGCTCGTGGATGCGCCCGAGACGGAGAATCTGCTTGAGGACTATCCCGTGCAGCTCGAGGAGGCGAACCTCGACACGCTGAAGTGGGATGACAAGGAGCGCATCCAGCTGCGCAATCTCTACAAGACGGGCGCCGACGGCGAGAAGATTCCCGACGCCGCCAATCCCGGCGACTTCGTGAAGAAGGGCCCGGGCACGGCGCAGGAGCTGCTCGACCTTCTCTTCGAGCGCGCGAAGGCCCAGCAGGCCACGCTCAACACCACGCGCGCCGAGCTCGCCGGCGCCCGCGCGAAGCTCGAGGCGCTCGTGAACGACTACAACAAGCTCAAGCCCGAAGGCCGTCAGGACAAGATCGCCGTCGAGGAGGAGAAGAAGAAAGTCGCCGACCTCGAGCAGGCCAAGGCCGCGGTCGAGGAGCAGTTCACCAAGACGAAGTCGCAGATCGACGACCTCAACTCCGAGATCAAGTCCCTCAAGGACGAAGTCCAGAGCGCGAAGGACGAGACGGAGGCGGTGAAGGAAGACCTCGCGAAGAGCCAGAAGCTCGTGGATCAGCTCAAGAAGCTGCTGCAGACGAAGGCCGCCACGCAGCCGACGGCGGCGGCGCAGGGCGGCGTGGCCACTGCGGCGCTCACGGCGGGCAACAAGGGCAAGGTCGTCGAAGTCAACACGAAGTTCCTGTTCGCGGTGATCGAGTTCGACGACGCGACGATGAAGGAACTGCTCGGGCCGGAGCGCCAGAACGCGCTGCCGCTTCTCGAGATGGGCATTCGCCGTCCCGGCTTCAAGGGCCCGGCGGGCGAGTACGTGGGTCGTCTGCGTCTGCGCCAGAACGTGGCGGGCAAGAATTTCGTGATTGCCGACATCCTCGGCAACTGGCAGCAGAGCGAGGTCCAGAAGGGCGATGTCGTGTTTGCCGAATAAGGCGGCGCGGCGCGTGGCGACCTGGGCGTGTGCGCTTGCGGGTGCGCTCGCCCTGGGCTTCCTCGCGGGCTGCATCGCCGACTCGGCGGAGGATTCCGATCTGCCGTGGTCGTCGAACCGCACCTGGGAAGGACTGGGTCCGCTGCCCTCCGTGATCACCGACCGCTATGATTGAGAACGCAGAATTCATCGCGCACGAAGGCGGCGTCCGTTTGGACGCCGCCTTGTTCGCTCAGTATCCCACCTCGTCGCGCGCGTTCTGCCGCGAGGCGTGCGCGGCGGGCGACGTGCTCGTGAACGGGCGCGCGGCGATCAAGGGCCTCAAGCTGCGCGGCGGCGAGACCGTGCGCGTGGTGGCGCTGGCGGAGGAGAAGGACAACCGCGTGGCGCCGGATTCGGACGTGCCCCTGCGCGAAGTCTTCGCCGACGACGCGCTGCTCGCCTACGACAAGCCCGCGGGCATGGCCGTGCAGCCGCTCTCGCGCCGGGAACGCGGCACGCTCATGAACGGCGTGGTCGCGCACCATCCCGAATGCCGTGACCTTGGCGACCAGCCGCTTCTCGCGGGCGCGCTGCACCGTATCGACGCGGATACGTCCGGACTCGTGCTCGTGGCGCGCACGGCGGCGGCGTTCGAGCACGTGCGCGGCCAGTTCGCCGCGCAGACGGTCGTGAAGACGTACCTCGCGCTGGTGGAGGGCGCGGTCGCCGTGGGCGGCACGCTCGAGAACGATCTCGTGCACGACCCCACGCTGCCGTTCTGCCGCATGATCGACATCTCGCGGGCGCGCGCGAAGGTGCGCGCCGCGCCGCTGCGCGCCGTCACGCAGTTTGCGCCCCTGGGCCTCACCCGGTGCGGCAACGAGACGCGCACCTTGCTGGAGGTGACGATCCGCACGGGCGTCACGCACCAGATCCGCGCACAGCTCGCCCTTGCGGGAATGCACATCGTCAACGACCGCCTCTACGGCGCGTTCGCCGTGGAAGGGCAGCAGGGGCACTGCCTCCATGCGCTCGCCGCGCACTTCCGCCACCCCGCCTCGGGCGACGAGATGGAGATCCGCACACCCGAACCGGAGTGGGCGCGTTTATGAGATACACGAAGAAACGGTGCTTCGCGTCGCTTGCGGGCGCGGTCTTCCTGCTGCTCGCGGGCTTCGGCGTGCGCTGCGCCGAGGACAACCAGGTGGGCTATACGCACGACACCTCCATGTGGGTGTTCGTGGCTTCGGGCCTGCTCGTCTACTACGCCGCGATCGTCGCCTACGTGCTGTGGCGGCGGCGGAAACAGAAGGGGACACGATGACGTCCAGATCTGAATACGCGCGCGTGGCGGCGGCGGTGCCGCCGGTCGCGCCGGCGGCCGTGGCCGCCAACGAAAAGGCCGTTGCGGCGATTCTGCGGCGGACCGCCGCGGCGGGGGCGCGCATTGTCGTGCTGCCCGAGCTCTGCCTCACGGGCTACACCTGCGCCGATCTCTTCTACCAGCCCGCGCTGCTCGACGCGGCGGAGGCCGCGCTTGCCGCGCTGCTGCCGCAGTGCGGCGACGGCCTCGTGGCGCTCGGCCTGCCCGTGCGCGTGAGCGGGCGCATCTACAACTGCGCGGCGGTCGTGGTGGCGGGGCGTCTCGTCGGCGTGGTGCCGAAGACGTATCTGCCCAGCACGCACGAGTTCTACGAATCGCGCTGGTTCGCGAGCGCGCTCGACGCGACGGAGCGCGAGGTCACGCTCGCCGGCGCGACCGTGCCGTTCGGCAACGACCTCGTCTTCGATCTCGGCGACGGCGTGGTCGTGGGCGTGGAGCTGTGCGAGGACATGTGGACGGCGAACCCGCCTTCCACGCGCCTTTCGCTGCGCGGCGCCAACGTGATTCTCAACCTGAGCGCCTCCAACGAGCTCGTGGGCAAGACCGAGTACCGGCGTTCGCTCGTGGTCGGGCAGTCCGCGCGCTGTCTCGCCGCCTACGTCTACGCGGGCGCGGGCGTGGGCGAATCGACCACGGATCTCGTCTTCGGCGGCCACGCGCTGATTGCCGAGAACGGTGCGCTGCTCGCGGAAGGGCGGCGCTTCCTGCGCGAGCCGCAGGTTACGGTGGCCGACGTCGACGTGGGCTTCCTCGACTTCGAACGCTCGGCCAACTTCGCCTTCCGCAGCGCCGCCAAGACCGTCGGCGACGTGCGCCGCCTTACCGCCCCTCTACCGACCACCAACTCCCAACTCCCAACTACCAACTCCCAACTTCTTCTCCGCCCGCTTGACCCGCATCCGTTTGTGCCGCGCGCGGGGGCGGATCGCGACGCGCGCTGCGAGGAGATTCTCGCCATTCAGGCGACGGGGCTGGCCACGCGGCTCAACGCGATTCACTGCGCACACGTGGTGCTCGGGCTTTCGGGCGGGCTTGACAGCGCGCTTGCGCTGCTCGTGTGCGTGGAGGCGTTCGACCGGCTCGGGCTCGACCGCAAGGGCATTCACGCCTACACGCTGC
>CAVEDG010000194.1:0-3806 GCA_963614205.1 bacterium
AGGGCGTGCCGTGTACGCTCCACTTCGTGAACAACATCGTGCTCGTGCGCGAAGGACCGTTGACCTCGTACGGCGTGTATGACGTGGGCGGCGTGTGGGCGAACAACCTGTGGTGGGACGTCACGGGCACGGCAACATTCAACGGTGAACACGACGACTGGGCGAAGTGGGTGGCGCACGGTAAGGAGACGGGCGGCGTCTACGCCGATCCGCAGTTCGAGAGCGCAGAGGCGTTCGATTTCCGCCTCAAGTCCACTTCGCCCGCGCTGAAGCTCGGCTTCAAGCCGTGGGACATGTCCACCGCCGGTGTGCGCAAATAACGTTTAAACGGAAAGGGAGCGAAGACAATGAAGACAACGAAGCAAGGATGGACGGTGGCCTTCGGGCTGGCCGCGCTGGTGGCGGGGGCGGCGGATATCGCCTTCGTCGGAACGGATGGTGAACTGAGCGCACCGGCCAATTGGGAGGGCGGAAGTCTTCCGGGCGAGGCCGACGTCGGCGTGGTGGGCAACGTGACGGCGCTCACCGTCTCCGAGGCGTGCGCCTTCGGCGGTCTGCGTCTGGAAGGCCTCTCGGCAGATGCCACGTTGACGGCGAACGCCGCGCTGACGCTCGGCACGGACGGCCTGTCGTCCACATCGACGTCCCGCACGACCGTCAACGGCACGCTGGCGATCTCGGGGGCGCAGACGTGGAGCTTCACGGGGCCGCTGACGCTCAACGCGAAACTGTCCGGCACGGACGACCTCGTCATCTCGGCACAATCCCTCATCGTGACGCGGGCGCCGGAATACGACGGTGCGCTCAAGACCAAGGCGCCGTTGACCTACACGGGCCAGGGGAAGATCGCCCGCACGTTCGAGTCCAACCACTACGGCACGGAGTGGGAGCATTCCTTCTACGACTTCGTGTCGTTTGACGGCACGAACACGTGGCGCGCGCTCTTCACGGATGGGACGGCGAAGCTCAATGGCTGGGTGCGTTCGTTCGTTTCGGCCTCGTCGTCCACGGCGGCGTATCCCTACCTGATCCTTGAGGACGGCGACACGTTCACCTCCAACAACCGCGCTTTCGGTTTCGGCTCGGGCACGATCGAGCAGCGAGGCGGCACGGTCGGCAATTCAAATTATTACAACCTGCTGATTGGCACGGCACAGACCGGGAACAAGGGCTTCGACGTGAACTATTGGCTGAAGGGAGGAATGCTCAAAGGACGACTGTTCATTGGCGGCGCGGGCTCGAATCTCAACAAGGTTAAAAATGCCGTCGGAGAAACGGCGAGCTGCACGCCGACGCTGATTCAGGACGGCGGCACGGTTCAGGGCCCGGTGTGCGTGGGCGGCGGCGAGAACGCGCACGCGAATTCGTACTCCAAGTACCAGCTCAACGGTGGCCGTTGGGAGGGGGTGCGTATTTCCCTGGGTGGTACCTGGAAGGCGAACCAATATTCGTCCACGGCGCAGTCCGGCATTTTCGAGATGACCGGCGGCACGGCGGATGGAGCGGCGTTCTATTTTGGCGAACCTTCGACGGCGGAGGGCACGGCGAAGGCGAATGACCTCCACGGCGTCTTCGACATCAAGGGCGGCGCGATTGCGCTTTCGGACGGCATTAAGTTCGGACCGTGGAATTCCACCGCCACGAACGCGACGTATCGCTTCTCGCAGTCGGGCGGCGAGATCGCGTTCACGGGCGGGGACAAGACCATCTCCGCCGGCATCGGCATCGGCGGTCTCGGCACGGGCGCGGCGTGGTCCGTCGCCTCGGGCGCGACCGTCACGCTCGACGCCCCGCTCGCCGGCTCCGGCCGCTTCACCAAGCGCGGCGCGGGCACGCTCGCGCTGACGGACGCGAACCTCTTTTCGGGCGACCTGACGGTCGAGTCTGGCGAAGTCGTGATCAAGGGCGGCCTGCGCGGGCCGACGACGACCGCGACGGCGTTCACCGCGCCGGACGCCTTCTTCGAATGGACGGCGGACGATGCGACCGCGACGGACGACGGCGCGGTGGCGACCTGGCCGAGCGTCGACGGCACGAAGACGATTCGTCCGTATGCGGGCGCTGCGGCGCCGAAGCGGATTGACAATGCGGTGAACGGCCATGCGGCGATCCGCTACGACGGACGTTCGCTCCTCTATCTGCCCAAGGCCGAGTCGCCTTTCGAAAGCGTTTACGCCTCGATCGCAAAGCCCCTCTACGCGACCGTAGCCGTCGTCTTCCGCACGGTTAAGGAAGGGACGGGTGAATATGCGGACGCGACGTCCGTCGGTCTCGTGTCGTCCCGTGCGAGCAATACGCTCACAGCCAACAACGTGGCCGACATGTCGCTCTCCTACTGTTCGCGCGGCACGATCGCCGCAACGTGGACGTGTGTGCAGCAGCAACGCTGCAGAGCCTGGGATCTCCGGCCGATGCAGCTGCACGACGGCATGCCCCACGTCGCGATCATGCGGACGACCTTCAAGGGCCGCTACGACCAGGATACCGATGGCGATGGCACGCCGGATAACTACTGGGATTTGAACAAGACGACCTTGATGGTGGACGGACGACTGGGTGCGACGGCGACGCTCAATTTCGGCTATGGCTTCAGCGAACGCGACACGTTCATCGGGGCGTTGACGGAGACGGGGCTGGGCGGATTTACAGGCGAGATCCTTGCCGTGGCGATGTGTACGAACGAGGTGACGGACGTGCAGGCAAAGGCCCTGAGCGAGCGGTATGCCGAGCGCTATGGGTTCACGCTGGAGACCTACCTGCCCTACGCGGCGCGGGACGTGAGCGCGAACGGCGTCAATCCGCGTTCGATCGCGGTGGCGCCGGGCGCGTCGCTGCGCGTGGCCTACACGAGCCTGCCGACCACGCCCTGGCAGCCGACGGCGCTCCGCCGCGTCTCGGGCGCCGTGACCTTCGACTTCTCGGCCCTTGCGGCCGATGTCACGCGCGCAATGTCCGGCGGCGGACGGCTCACGCTGGCCCAGTTCCCCGAAGGGTGCGAGGTCGCGGCGGATGCGGCATGGACGCTGACGGGACTGACGAGCGGCTACGCGCTGAAGTACGATGCGGCGACGCGTCGGCTGCGGCTGCAGCGGGATGGACTCTACTTCATCATGCGCTAGGAGAAGTTCCCATGTCGCGTGTGTTGGCTTTTGCCGGATTCGTGTTGCTGGCGGTGATGGGCGGTGTCGCCGGCGAGGTGTCGCCGGCCTACCGCATGAAGGCGGAGTGCGCCGAATCGGGCGTCGTCGTCACGCCGTGCGTCTACGATGAGCACTGGGCGGCGCAGGCACCGCTCGGTCTGCCGCAGGATGCGCCGGGTGTGCGGACGCCCTTTCGAATTGCGTTTGGCGAGTCGGGCGCGAAGGCGGTCGTCAACGGCGGCGTGTCCTTCGCGGAGACGAACGGCGGCGTGAGCCTGTCCTACGACTTCACGCCGGAGCGCACGGCGCCGGCGCGGCTGCTGGCCGTGATGCTGGACCTCGGCGTGGCGACGAAGGGCGAGACGTTCGCCTACGACGCGAATGCCGTTGGGCTTGACGCGTTGACCAAACGGGAAGGCGAGGTCGTCAATGCCTGGGCGCAGCGCTTCGTCGTCGCGAAGGGCGACGGGGCGCAGAAGATCGCGGTGACGCTCGACCGGCCGCAGCCGTTCACGCTGCTGCATGCGGCGAAGGCGTTCACGCTGCGGCTCAACCTCGCCTACAACACGCTCGTCTCCAACACGACCGTGCGCTGTACGCTGACCGTGGCGGATGGCGCGGCGCCGACCCGTCTGGGCAAGGCGGGCGTAAGCGTGGCGGAGGATG
>CAVEDG010000195.1:0-3802 GCA_963614205.1 bacterium
ACCGTCTTCTGCCCCGCCTGGAGCGCGTCGTGGATGAACGCCACGGGGTCGAGGCAGGCCGCCTGCGCCTTCACGGCGCGGTCATAGCCGCCGTCGATCTCGAGCTTCTGGTCGCCGCCCGGCCGCCACCCGTGCGTCTCGCCCTGCACGTAGACGATCTTCTTCGGCACCTTGAGCGCGTTGTAGAGCGCGGTGAGCGAGGCCGGCGTGCTGCAGTAGTCGCCGAGGCCGGCGAACTGGATCGCCACCGGGCACGTCACGCGCGATGCCGCGAACACGGGGTCGAAGTAGGCCATCGCCGGCGACGTGCTGCGCGGCCGATACGTGGACTTCAGCCGGCCGAGCGTGTCCTGGCCCGTCCAGTCGCAGCCCCAGGTGCCGTTCGTGATGAGGCGCGTCACCTTGTGGAAGCGCGCCGCCGCCATGATCGCCTGCCAGCCGCCCTGGCTGCCGCCCTGCACTTCGAGCGTCCTGCCGTCCCACTCGGGCAGCGTCGTGATCCACTGCAGATAGCGCACCGCGCGCAGCGTGACGTCCTTCCAGTAGCTCGTCTCGCGGCTCGCATTCGACTTGGCGTCCATGCCGTAGCCGCTGCCGTCGACGTTCAGCGCCTTGAAGAAGTCCTTGATGTAGGCTTCGCCCTGACCAAGTTCGTAGCCGTTCACGTTGATGAACATCTGGATCCAGTCGTGCGGCCCGCCCTTCGGCACGGCCATCTCCGTCTGGCTCGCGCCATGGTAGTGCGCGCGGATCGGCATGCGGTTCGTCGCGCTCGCCGCGACGGGAATCGTGAGGTAGCCCGTGACGGGACGCGACCCCGCGCACGCGATGCGCACCGCGTAGAGCGTCACCGCCTTGTCCGCGCACGGCATCTCGCGCCGCTCGGCCGTGACCGGCACCGCGTCGAGCGCCTTCATCTGCGCCGCCCAGAACGCATCGTAGTCCGCCGGCTCCTTTCCGCCGCGCACCTCGTGCGGGGCCACGCCCGCGCCGCCCATGAAGAACACGCGCTTCTCCCAGCGGTGGTTCTTCGGCACGCGCTTGCCGTCCGGCGTGACGACGTTCGCCTCGAGGCAGACGAAGCCGGGCTTGTCGCTCTTCGTGCGGTAGACGAACGGCGCCTTCACCGGCAGCGGCGCGCGCCCCTTCTCGGTCAGGCCGTCGTCGCCGCGCCGCTCCCAGTCGAGGAAGTACGCGCCCTCCGGCACGTCGTTCGTCACGCCCTCGAGGATGAGCGAGAACGTCATCTCCTCGCCGGGCGCGTAGAAGAGCTTTCCGTTCGGCGTCGTGCCGCGCACGAGCGCATTGTCCCAGTTCACCGCCGCGAAGACGGAGAACGCCAGGCCGAGAGCGGCCCACATCAGAGCGAGTTTTTTCATTTTCATAGACCGCCAGTATACCACAACGGCGGCTAGCGCAGGAAGAGCACCGTGCCCTTCGGGTCGTTTTCGGAGGGTTCGTGCACGAGCCACGCCTTGCGCGACGCGGCGCGGTACACGCCCACGCGCCCGCCCGGCGACACGGCCTTCTCATCGTCCGTGAGCGCCGCCGCGTAGGCGTCCCATCCCTGAAGGAAGGAGGCGTAGAGCGTCGTCTGCTTCGCGCCGTCGCTTTCCGGCACGCCCACGAGCAGCGCGTCCACCACGTCGGTCGCAAGCGCGGGTCCGGGCAGGCGCACCTCGGCGAGCGCCGTCGCGTTCGTGAACACCGACGTCGCGCCCAGCGCACCGCCGCCCAGCACGACGCCCGGCTTCGCGCCAAGCGTCACCGTCTTCAGCGATGTCCAGCCCTTGAACGCCGTGTCGCCGATCTTCGTCACCGTCAGCCCGTTCGTGCCAAGCACAAGCCCGGTCGCCTTTACGAAGTTCGGGAACGCATTCGTGCCAACCGTCTGCACGTTCGGCAGATTCAGCGTGCCGACGACGCCATAGTCCATTCCCCGGCGAAACGCATTGCGCGTCACGGTCGTCACACCGCTCAGATCCCATTCCGAGAAGTCCGTTTTCGCGAGTTGAGTCGAATCGCTCCAGAAGATGCCGTAATTCGAGCTGTCGGAGCCCAGCTGCGTCACCTTCGGCACACGCAGCACGATGCGCGTCAACTTGGGGAAGGTGCCACAGATGTCGAAAGCGGCGATTTTTCCCGTCAGTTCGGGGCAAATCACGATCAACTCCGTGTTCGGCCACCGGGTTCCGCCATTGTAGTTCAGGAACCTTCCCACGCATCCCCGGATGGTCTCGGGCAGCGTCAGGCGCGTGGGGATGTGGCGAAGCGTGTTGTTCGTCTCCATCTGCTTGTCGGTCTGGAACTCCCAGCGGCTCGTCGAGCCCAGAAAACGCGTCGTCCACTTGCCGCCCGCCGAGTCCCACACGTCGCCATTCAGGTTGAGATCGCCCTCGCCCTCCTTCTGATTCACGCCGTCCACGTCGTTCGGATACATCGTGCCGTTATTGTAGCGATCCTCATAATTCTTGCCGATGCCGAGTTCGAACTTCGCCGCATTGTACCTGAAGCAGCAGATCTTCCAGATGCCGTTGTGCATCGTGCGATTCGGCTCCGCATCGTCCGTCATAAGCCAGTCGTGCGCAAACACGGCCTGCACGGAGAGGCTCTTCGTCGGCACAAAGGTCAGCGGGTTCTGGCGCTCGAGCGCCACGGGCACGCCGTCCCAGCGCAGGAAGCGCGCGCGGCGCGGATCGGTCGCCGCGTCGTCCGGCGCCGCGCACGTGGCCGTGAGCGTGACGGCCCCCGTGTGGAAGCCGCCGCGCCCCTCGCCGTCCGCGAACGTCGCGCTCACGGACTCGTGGTAGCGCGCGCTGAAGCGCGGATCCTGGATCGTCGCCGAAAGGGAGTAGAACCCGTCAAAGGTCTCCACGCGCTGGCGCGCCGCCGTGCCGAGCGTCGCCGCGCTCGCGAAGCCGCCGTTCGCCTTCGCCTCGGCGATCGCCGCCGCCCACGTCGGCTCGTCCGCGCGCACGTGGAACGTGATCTGCCCCTCCGGCGTCGTGCTCGTGCCGAAGGCCGGATTGTCCGGCGAAACATCCTTGAAGACCGGCTTCGATCCGTTGAACCACACGTCCTTGATGTTCGCGCACGTGAAGGCGTTCGACGCGATCGTGAGCGACGCACCCGCCGGCGACGCGCCGAGCACGATGTTCGTCAGGTTCGCGCAGTTCTGGAACGCATATCCGTCGATCTGCTGCAGGTTTCCGTTCAGGCCCAGCTCGACCTCGCCAAAGCCGACGTTGTCGACCACGGGCTGCTTGGCGGTCGCATTGCGCACGATCTTCTCCAGGGCCGGCAGACGAAAGACGCCCGTAACGTAGGCCAGGCCGTCGGCCAACGTCAATGTGCCATACCCGCCGCTCTCCATCAGCGTCACGCTGGGCAGATTCCACGCCGACCCCACGTCTGTCGTCATTTTAACGCTGCCCGAAAGAGCACTTCCAAGAGGCCCTATGAGCGATGTCACCTTCGGCAGGTTCAACACGAGATTCGTCACGTAGTAGCAGCCGTTGAAGCACCAGTTGCAGGGATTTCCCGTAAAATCGGGTTCGTCAAGGATGACCTCGCCCAGCTTCGTTGGCACGGGCGAACCATCCACGTGGAAAACGTCGGACCAGCCGTTCGCAGCCAGCGTGCCCGGCGAATGGAAACCCGTGAGCGTCTGCGCGGGCGTCGCGTTCTTATGGCCGTCGTTGGAACAGAACGCCAGACCGCGAATGACCGAAAAGCGCAGCGTCTCGCCGGTCGTCGCCGTCACCGCGCCGCGCATGTCGAGGTAGCCCGAGCCGGACGCCAC
>CAVEDG010000196.1:0-3799 GCA_963614205.1 bacterium
CGCCCCTACCGGGTGGCCGTATGGAATCGGCGCGTGAGGACACGCGCCCTCCCTTCCACCCATTCCACCTTTCCACCCATTCCACCTTCCCACCCATTCCACCCATTCCACCCATTCCACACATTCCACCGTTCCACTTCTTCCACTCTTCCACTCATTCCACCAACTCAACTGAAAATCAACCATGAAAAAGCAAATGATTCTCTTCTGCGCCTGCGCGGCGCTGACGGCGGCGGCCGAACGGGCCTTCACGAGCGCCCAGACGGTGAGCGAGGCGATCACGGGCGAAGAGTCCGTGCGCGTGGCGTGCGCGGCGAACACGTTCGTCTCCTTCACGGGCGCGAACACCTACTCCGGCGGCACCACGATCGCCTCCGGCGGCGTGATCGTCTCGAACGTCACGGCGCTCGGCACGGGTCCGATCACATGCGCGAGCGGCACGGCGATCCGCATTTGCGCGGACTTCACGGGCGAGACGGACGGTCTGCAGGGGCTGATCGACCGCATCGTGGTCGAGGTGGCCGAAGGGGAGTCTGAACCGTGGGTCAGCTTCCAGCTGATGGGCAACGGCCTGAAGAACAGCGTGGACTTCTCGAAGCAGCCTTATCTGTGGCTCGGCGCACCCGGCGACGGCGCCTCCTCGTATGCCTTCACGGGTTCGATCGTGCCCTACGACAACGAGTACCGCTTCGGCTACGCGCGGGGCGCGAACGGCGAAGCGCGCGGCCTCTCCATTCCGTCGAGCGCGCTGACCGACGCGGCGGACGGCACGCCGCGGCGCGTGCTGATCCGCGGCGACGGCAACACGTCGCTGAACGGCGGCTCCTTCACGGGCGGCATCGTGGTGGAGGGCCCCGCCTTCCTTTCCGTGGGCAACGGGAACGGTCTGGGCTCGAACACGACGAACGTCACGCTGCGCAACGGCGCGCGCATCAATTTCAAGAACCAGAGCCAGTCCTATCCCGCGCGCCTCGCGTTTCGCATCGAGGGCACGAACGTGTTCCATTCGTGCGGCGCCGACAGGGAGGTGTGCACGGTCTTCAAGGGGCCGATCGAAGGCTGGGGGCTGATCCGGCTCACCGACCAGGGCGGCGTGCGCTTCACGAGCCCCTCCAACACGTTCACGGGCTCGTTGAGGCTCGACAGCGGCGCGGCGCTCTACGGCATCGAAATCGGCATCGGCGACGGCGCGAACTGCAGCTGGGCGGGCGACGCGATCATTCTGCCGGACGCCTACAACAACTCGGTGCGCACGAACAACTACGTGAAGATCAACTGCAGCTCGAACGTCACGCTCACGACCGACCTTGGCACGACGGGCGGGCCGCTCGTCAAGGCGGGCTCGGGCACGCTCACGCTCGCGAAGCCGTTCTTGCACACGCCGCGGCGCAGCGACCAGCCCATCGTGCACGTGAAGGGTGGCACGCTGCGGCGCGGCGCGAGCGAGACGACCGCGCGTACGGGCATCGTGCGGCTGGACAGCGGCACGGCGCTCGATCTCAACGGCCTCGCCACGCCCGGCCTCTGGCTGCCGAGCGGGAAAGGCCGCGTGATCAACTACCCGAGCGGCGGCGTGACCTTCAAGGGACCGGCGGACGTCGCGCTGGGCACGGCCTTCAAGGGCGCGCTCGAAGGCGACTCGACGGTGAGCGTGCAGACCGGTACGACGTGGCTCCTGGGCACCGGCGTGGCGCTGGGCGGCCAACTGCACGTCGCCGCCGGCGACGTGTGCATGGAGGCGGGAATCCAGACGACCAAGGGCGTGGAGGTGCAGGAGAGCGGCCGGCTGCTCTTCGCCCCGGAAGCGGTGGCGAATGGTCTTGAGATGGAGATCTGGAAGAACGGGAAGGCCTGGACGGGCAGCGGCCACACCGCGAAATTCACCGAGGCGCGCGCCCTGATGGCGAGCCGGGCGGCGGACGTCACGGGCGACATGGCCGACTTCCTCAACGGCACGTTCGCCTCCGGGGTCGATCCGAGCCAGCAGTCCACGCCAAATGCGTTCACGAAGGCGATGGGCAGCACGTCGATCGACAACTTCATCGCGCGGTTCTCGGGATTCTTCACGGCCGAGACGTCGGGCTCGTACGGCTTCCGCGTCTATGGCGACGATGGCGCGAGCATTACGCTGGACGAAACGAACCGGGTCGCCCAGGTGGCGGCCGGCACGCACGGTACCGCCGGTTCGGGCACCGTGTGGCTCGATGCGGGCGCGCATCCGGTCGAAGTGCAGTTCCTCGAGGAGGGCGGCTGGGAATACGTGCGCGTGGAGATGCTGGCGCCGGGATCGACGACATGGCAGGTCGTGCCGGTGTCGCTGCTGTCGGTGCGCCGGGCGACGAGTCTCGGCGCCGTGACGGGCGCGGGCGCGCTCGTGCTTCAGACCGGCGCCACATGGCCCGGGGAGATGGATCTCGCGGGCTTCACGGGCCTGATCATCGCCAACGACGCGACGGCGGCGGAGACCGCGGGCACGGTGGCCCCCGCCACCGCGACGCTCGCCTACGACGGGCCGGGCAGTCTGAACGATGGCTGGGCGCTCAAGGGCACGGCCGCCTGGGGCCCGGTGACCGTCGATGCGCTCGACGCCGCCACGCTCTGCGGCGCGAAAGACGCGAGGGGCTCGCTCAACACGACCGCCAAGATTCCCGTCGACCAACCGTTCTCGGTCGCCTTCGACTTCTCGGCCGTGAAGCCGTGGGGCTATGCCGGCGACGGCTTCGCGCTCGTGCTGCACGACGGCACGACAACGATACCGTATTGCTTCTACTACGAGGGGGCGGGAGACCTCCTCGGCGCCTCGAGCGCCTATGGTGCGCTGCTCTACCTCATGAACAACGACAACCGTCTCTTCTGGGTGCGCGACAGGGTCAACCTGGGCGCGATCGCCACGAACGTGAGCGCGTTTACCATGAACAAGCTGAAGAACGACCCAATGCGCGTCACGTTGGCATGGGACCTCGAGAAGCTCGTGCTCACGCTCGAAAAGGACGGCACGACCTGGGCGATGACGAACACGGCGGCGGCGACGGACATTCCCGCGCGTTTCGCGAATGGCGCGTATCTGGGCGTGTGGGGGAGCTGCGGCGGCTACTACACGGCCATGCGCGTGGCGAACATGGTGTTCGAGCATGGCGACACGACCGCGACGGAGGCACTCACGTTCAACGGTACGCTGCGTCTGACGGGCGGCACGGTGACGGCCACGCACATGGGCCGCGTGGCGGAGACGCGGCTCGCGGCGGCGCTCGACGTGACGGGCGCGGCCACGCTCACGGTGGCCGAAAACAGCGTGGAGAGCGGCATGACGCTCGCCTGCACGGGCGACGCCTGGTCGTTCGCGCTCGCGAACCCGGAGGCGAAGCTCACGCTGACGGGTCCGTTCACGTTCCCGGACGTCTCCGCCGACGCGCCCATCGAGGTGTCGTTCACGGGCGAGGCCTCGCCGCGTCGGCGCGTGCTCGCGGATCTCACGGGCGTGACGGGCAACGCGGCCGATGCGCTCGCGTTCCGCCTCGCGCCCGACCTGCCAAGCTCGCTGAAGCTCACCTACGCGAACCGCCTGCTCTCGGTCGTCGACGCCGTCGGCACCGTCCTCATCCTGCGCTGATGGGGAACCGCCTGAAAGTTAATTGATGGCATGACTGGCTCATGAAATTGTGACGCTCTTGGCTTGGCGACACTGCGTACCCCTCACGCGGGAATATGGTATACTGTTCGCCAATGGCTATGAAGACGAAGAACGAGGCGAACGCGGCGGAGGAGTCTGCCGCGAAGAAGGTCGTGCTGGTCGGCACCT
>CAVEDG010000197.1:0-3773 GCA_963614205.1 bacterium
ACACGTTCCGCAGCCGCGAGTTCGAGCAGATGGAGCTCGAGTTCTTCATCCGTCCCGACGAGGCCGTGGAGATCCTGCACGGCCACGTGGTCACGCTCGCCGACAAGCCCGACCTCGACGGCGAGGTGCAGGACGACTGGGGCTGGGAAGTGTGGCACAAGTACTGGGTCGAGCAGCGCAAGAAGTTCCTCGCCGCCGTGGGTCTGCCGCCCGCGCGCTTCGTCGAATACTGGCAGAAGCCCGACGAGCTCGCCCACTACGCCCGCGCGTGCGTGGACATCGAGTACGACTTCCCCTTCGGCCGCCAGGAGCTCGAGGGCATCGCCGCGCGCAGCGACTTCGACCTTTCCCAGCACCAGAAGTGGTCCGGCGAATCGCAGATGGTCTTCGACGATCCGCTCAAGCAGGCCGCCAAGAAGATGGACGAGGCCGCGCGCGCCGCGTTCATCGCCAAGGTGCAGGCCGACTGGGTCGCCCGCGGCAAGGATCCCCTCGCCGCCGAGACGTTCTGCCGCAACCTCTTCGACGGCAAGTACGTGCCGCACGTGATCGAGCCCTCCGCCGGCGTGGACCGCCTCATGCTCGCCCTCCTCTGCGAGGCGTATGAGGAGCAGAAGCTCACCGACGACAAGGGCAAGGAAGACGTCCGCACCGTGCTGCACTTCAGCCCGAAGGTCGCGCCCGTGAAGGTGGCCGTGTTCCCGCTCGTGAAGAAGGACGAGGCCAGCTGCGCGATGGCGAAGGACATCTTCGGCCGTCTGCGCAGGAAGGTGAATGCGTTCTGGGACGAGTCCGGCCAGATCGGCCGCCGCTATCGCCGCCAGGACGAGGCCGGCACGCCGTGGTGCATCACGGTCGATCCCGAATCGCCGAAGGACGGCAAGTTCACGGTGCGCGACCGCGACACGATGCAGCAGGAACGCCTCACGTACGAGGAGTTCCTCGCGAAGATGTACGCGGCGCTCGAATTCTAGCCGTGCTCGTGCAGTATCGCTTCGTGGTGGTGATCGCGCTGCTCGGTCTCGCGGCGGCGCTCGCCACGCCCAAGGGCCGTCTGCCGCTCGCGCTGCGCGGCATCCGCAGGACGCTGCGGCGCGACGCGGGCGCGCCGGCGGCGGAACCGTCCGCCGCGCGCGCCGTGCCGCTCTGGAAGCGGCTCGTCGCGTTCGCGCTCGTGCTGCTCGCGTTCCTCATCGGCATTCTGCCCGACCTCGTGGGGGCGCGCGCATGAACGCGAAGCCCGAGTGGAAATTCCGGCGCGACGCCTACCGCCGCCCGCCCGCGCAGCTCGAGCACGTGGACGTGACGATCCGCTTCTTCGAAGACCGCGTGGAGGCCGAGGGCACGCTGCGTCTTCGCGCGCGCGAACCCCTGCGCGAGCTCGCGCTTGACTGCGACGGCGCCAAGGTCGTCTATCCGCTCGACCGCCCCGTCGCGCCCGGCGACGTCTTCACGCTCGCCGTCTCCCACGTCTCCCACCCCGACGACACGCGCCTCGAAGGCATCTACCGCGACGTCACGCCGCCCCCCGCACCAAGCACTCAGCACTCAGCACTCAGCACTCTCCCCCAACAGTACATGTCGCAGTGCCAGCAGTTCGGCTTCCAGCGGATTCTGCCGATCGTGGACGACTGCACGGCGAAGTGCACGTTCCGCACCACGCTCGAGGGCGACGCGCGCTACACGCATCTCCTCTCGAACGGCGATCTCGTGGAGGACGTGGTGGTGGGCGATCGTCGCCGCTGCGTCTACGAGATGCGCCGCCCGATGGCGCCGTATCTCTTCCTCGCCTGCGCCGGCACGTGGGAGGTTCTCGCCGATGCCGTCACCTATCCGGACTCGGGCCGCACGGTGCGCCTCGAGTATCTCGTGCCGCCGGGCCGCCTCGCGGGCGCGCGCATTCCGATGGAGATCCTCAAGGCGTCCGTGCTCTTCCAGCACGCGCTCACGGGCTTCACGTATCCGTTCGAGACGTACCGCACGATCTGCATGGAGAAGTCGCTCTACGGCGGCATGGAGAACACGGGCAACACCACGATCATCACGGAGGCCGCGCTTGTGGACGACACGCTGCCCGACCGTCGGCTCGTCTACGCCTACGGCGTGATTCCGCACGAGTTCGAGCACAGCCACTGCGGCAGCGGCGTGACGATGGAGACCGTGTTCGACATGTGGCTCAACGAAGCCTACACCGTCAACGTGGAACGCGCCTTTCTCGCGCACGCGTTCGGCGCCGCGTTCACGCGCGCGGACGAGCTGCGCGGCCTGCGCGGAATGGGCGGCGCCTTCGCCGAGGAGGAGGGCGGCGTGGCCGGCGCCGTCGTGCGCGACGGCGTGAACGACCCCGACGAAGTCGTGGACGCGATCACCTACGACAAGGCGCCCGAGGTGCTCAACACGCTGCGCAACCTCATCGGCGCCGACGCCTACGACGCCGCGTGGCGCGAATACTTCCGCCGCTTCGACGGCGGCAACGCGAACACGGACGATTTCCTCACGGTCTTCTCCGAGGTCTCGGGGCGCGACGTGGGCGCGCTCATGCGGCCGTGGCTCTTCGAGGCGGGGCATCCCACCGTGCGCGCCTCCTGGCGCTGGGAGGCGGGCGCGCTCACCGTCACGCTCGAGCGCGACGCCGCCTACACCGTGCCCGTGCCGTTCGCGCTCGTGAAGGACGGCCGCGACGTGGCGAGCGGCACGTTCATCCTCGACGGCGCGCGCGAGACGTTCACCACGCGCTGCCCAAAGCCGGACTTCATCTCGTGGAACCGCGGCGGCGGCTTCTACGGCGTGCTCGAGGCCGGGGCCGACGCGGCGGAACGCGCGCGCCAGGCCCGCGAGGATCCCGATCTTTTCAACCGCGCCGAGGCGATGAAGGCGCTGCGCGATCTCGGCGCCGTCGATGCGTGGCTCGAGCTCTACGTGCGCGCGTTCAACGACCCCGCGCTCGACGCGGGCGCGAAGGCGGCCCTGCTCGACATCCCCGCCGACTCGCTCGACCGCCGCCGCCGGGCGCGCGTGCGCGAAAACGTGGCGGAAATGCACGCCCTGCGCCGCCTTGCCGCGAAGACCCTCGGCGCGCCCGCGCTCATCGCCGCGCTCGCCGGCGCCGCCACGGACGGCCTCGACGCCGCCGCCATCACGCGCCGCGCCTGGGAGAACCGCATCCTCGAGCTGCTCGCCGAAGTGGACGAACCCGAGGCCTGGGCGGCGATCACGGGCTATCTCGGCCGCGCGCGCCACATCACGGCGCGGCTCAACGCCCTGCGCGCGCTCGCCGCCGGCAATGCGCCGCGCCGCCACGAGATCCTCGCCGCGGAAGGGCGGAAGCTGCGCGCGTCGCTCAACGGCTACGCGGGCTGGCTCGGCCTCGTGGCGGGCGATCCGCACGCGGACGTCTTCGCGCGCATCCACGCCGAGGAACGCCGCGCGGGCTGGTCCATCCGCCATCCCACGCTCAGCCGCGCGCTCTACTGCGGCTTCACGGCGAACGGCGACCGGCTCTGGACGCCGGAGGGCCTCGCCTTTCTCGAGACGACGCTGGTCGCCTACGCGAAGGTCTCCGAGTACAACGCGCTGCGCCTGCTCGCGCCGCTCGTCACGTGGCGCTGGTTCGAGCCGGGCCTGCGCGCCGAGGTCGAAGGCCTGCTCGCGCGCGTTTCCGCCGCCCTGCCCCGCGCCACCTATCCCTTCATTGGCGGTCGCCTGGAGCGCATGGGTGTTGAAATCCGACCGTAAATCCTGTAAACTATACATTCCCTTTGCAAAAGGAAGAG
>CAVEDG010000198.1:0-3745 GCA_963614205.1 bacterium
TCGCCTATGCAAATCTATCATGAACCGCTTGTCAAGGCCTGGACCGACTACGTGGCCGGGCGCATCGACGCCAAGACGCTCAAGAGCCATTCCGCCGGATTTGGCATCTACCAGCAGCGCGATGGACGCACGATGATGCGCATCCGCCGCGTGGGGGGCTTTGTGAATGTCACGGACCTGCATTGGATCTGCGAGATTCTGAAGGCGCATCCGGGCGCCTATGCGCATCTCACCACGCGGCGGGACGTGCAGCTGCACGGCATTCCCGCCGAAGCGGTGACGGCCACGCTCGAAACGTGCGAACGCAGGGGCTTCCCGTTCCGCGGCGGCGGCGGCGACACGTTCCGCAACGTGCTCACGAGCGTCTACTCCGGGCTGCACCCCGATTCCGTCTTCGACGTGACGCCCTACGCGCGGGCGCTCTCCGAGGAGTTCGCCACGTTCGACCGCGCCTATGCGCTGCCGCGCAAGCTCAAGATCGCCTTCGCCGACCGCCCCGCCGACGCGGCGCTCGCCCTGACGAACGACCTCGGCTTCATCGCGAAGGCCGTTGACGGGAAGCGCGTCTTCGAGACCTACCTGGGCGGCGGCATCGGGTTCAAGCCGCGCCTTGGCTTCAAGCTGTTCGACGCGCTGCCCGCCAACGACTGCCTCCGCGCCGCGCGGGCGCTCACCGCGCTCTTCGACGAGCATGGCTGCCGCACGAACCGCGCCCACGCGCGCATCCGCTTCCTGCGCGACGATCTGGGCGACGCCGGCTTCGCCGACCTCTTCAAGACGTATTTCGACCGCGAGCCGTCCGTGACGACGCTCCTCCTCGATGCGCCGCAGCCGCCCGCCGCCGTGCGCATTCCGTTCCCGGCGTCGTTCCCGGACGTGCGGACCGCCGCGCCCGACGACTGGCGCGCGCTGGCCGTCACGCCGCTGGCCCACGGGCTTTCGGCCGTGCGACTCTTCGTGCCCTTTGGCAATTTCACGGCGCGCGAACTGCGGCGGCTGCTCGATCTCTTCGAATACCATTCGGTCGAACGCGCGGAGATCCTGCCGTCGCTCGATCTCGGCATCGTGGTGGCCGACTGCCAGATCGACGGCGTCTACGCCGTGCTGGATTCGTTTTCCGCGCACAACCGCGACTACCGCGCGCGGAGCTTCGTGGGCAACATCCGCACGTGCGTGGGCTGCACGGTGTGCACGAGCGGCGTGACGGACGCGCCCGCCATCGGCCGCGCCGTGGCCGACTACTTCGACGCGCGGTACGCCGTGCGCGACACGCCCGAGAAGATCGCCGTGGCGCGCGCGCTGCTCAACGACGTGCGCATCAGCGGCTGCCCGAACTCGTGCACGTGCCAGCAGCTCGCCGCCTTCGGCTTCGCGGGACGCAAGCAGAACGGCGCCGACGCCGAGACCGTCTACACGCCCGGCAGCCTTCAGCCGCCGTGCCTTGGCGAACCCGGGGAGGTCATCTCCGCCGCCGACCTCCCCGCCGCCCTCGAACGGCGCATTCTGGCCCGTGTCACGACATGAACCATTCTGCGCGGCAATGGCAAAGACGCTGTCATCCCTCCTCTTTGCGGCGCTCGCGGGCGCCGGCCTCCTGTGGGGCGTTCTCTTCGCGTGCAACCCGAAGGGCTTCGCCGCCCGCGTCTTCTTCGAGCGCGGCACGGCCTTCTTCGGTGACTTCGCGTGCGTGCGCACCTGCGCCGACTGGGGCTACGCGAGCGACAAACTCGCTCCGTACGACGCCTGCTATCCGGCGCTGGGCGCCCTGCTTGCGCGTCCCTTCCCCCATGAGGCCGGCGCGTTGTTCACCGGCGTGGGCATCGCGCTCTTTCTGCTCGCCTTCGCCGTCGCGCTCGGTCGCCTGCACGACGACCGGCGTCTCTCCTGCGCGTTGAAGACGCTCGCCCTCCTGGGCGTCGGTCTCTCGTCGATCATGCTGCACGCCTTCGAATGGGGGAACCAGATCCTCTATGCCGCCGCCGCCGTCGCGCTGTTCGTGGCGTGGTGGGACGCGCCGTCCCGCGCCCGCCGCCTCGCGGCCGCGCTCGCGCTCGCCGTGGCGGCCGTGCTCAAGATTTCGCCCGCGCTGCTGGCGCTCCTCTACGTCCTGCGCTTCTTCGCCGTGCGCGACGATCCCGAGGCGCGGCGCCGCGTGGGCCTCGACTTCGCCGTCTTCGCGCTTGCCGGCCTGGCGCTCTTCGCCGTGCCGTTTGCGGGATATGGCGGCTGGGCGGGCTTCTGCGCCTGGTTCTCCAACGCCGCCGCCAACGCCGTCCACTACGCGCACAAGGGCGCCTGGGGCTTCGTGCCCCTTGGGCGCACGCTGCGCATCCTGCTGCATCAGGACGTCTCGCAGCCCTGGGCGGGGCTGGGCTTCGAACGCGCGCTCGGCGTCGCGCTGGGACTCGCCTGTCTCGCGCGCGCCGGATGGAGCGCGCGCGTCCGGCCGCTGCGTCGCGGCGCTCTGCTGCTGCTGCTCGTCGCGGCGCTGCTGCTCATCCCCGGCAACATGCACGTCTACACGGGGCTTTATCTGCTGCCCGTGCTGGCCGTGCGCGTTCACGAGGGGATGGGGTGGTTCGAAGCGGCGTGCTGGTTCGCGCTGCTCTTCCCCATTCCCATCCCCGTGGGCGCGGGCTGCCTCAATCACCCCCTGGCCAACCTGGCCTTTCTCGCCCTCGTCGTTCGCGTCGTCGCCTTCAGGACTGCGGCTTGTAGGAGTCCTTCAGCGACACCGTGCGGTTGAAGACGGGCGCACCCGGCTTCGTGTCGCGCGCGTCGGCCACGAAGTAGCCCGTGCGCTCGAACTGGAAGCGGTCGCCGGGCGCGGCGTTGGCGAGCGAAGGCTCCACGTAGGCCGTGCGGAGGGCGAGCGAGTCGCGGTTCAGGTAGTCGAGGAACTTCTCGGAGCCGTCCTTGAGCGGATCCGGCACCGTGAAGAGACGGTCGTAGAGACGCACTTCGGCCGTGACGGCCGTCGCGGCGTCCACCCAGTGGATCGTGCCCTTGACCTTGCGGCCGTCGGAGGGGTTGCCGCCCCAGCTGCCTTCGTCCCACGTGCAGTGGATGCACGAGATCGTGCCG
This sequence comes from bacterium, assembly GCA_963614205.1. Taxonomy (GTDB): domain Bacteria; phylum Verrucomicrobiota; class Kiritimatiellia; order RFP12; family UBA1067; genus RUG572. Next base: position 3,085 of record CAVEDG010000198.1, read on the forward strand.
TCGGCCGCCTTCTCCACGCCCGTGCAGCGCACGATGCAGGCGCCGGCAAGGCGCACTTCGCGGTCGGGCGCCAGACGGAAGAACTTCTTCTCGGGCGTTTCCTGGAAGTCGGCGCGGTCGATCCACAGCTCACGCGAGAACGGCACGTCGCGCGTGCCGGCCGCGGGGTCGAGCGGATTGTTCGGACGCGCCACCGTGCGCGCGCCCTCGAAGTTGTCGATCACGAGCTTCACCGGGTCGAGCACCGCCATGCGCCGCGCGGACGTCTGGTTGAGCTCCTCGCGCACGCACCATTCGAGCAGCGCGGGATCGCTCTCGCTTTCGACCTTCGTCACGCCCACGCGCTCGCAGAACGCGCGGATCGCCGCAGGCGGGAAGCCGCGCCGGCGCATGCCGCACACCGTGGGCATGCGGGGATCGTCCCAGCCGGAGACGTGTCCTTCCGTGACGAGCTGCAGCAGCAGACGCTTCGACATCACCGTCCACGTGATGTTCAGGCGCGCGAACTCGCGCTGGTGCGGACGAATCTTCACGCCGTTGCGCACCACGAGCCGGCCCTGTTCATCGAGGCGGTCGACCACCCAGTCGTAGAGCGGACGATGCACTTCGAACTCGAGCGTGCACATCGAGTGCGTGACGCCCTCGAGCGCGTCCTCGATCG
>CAVEDG010000199.1:0-3682 GCA_963614205.1 bacterium
GAAAAGGGCCGCAAGTTCACGATCTCCGGCCAGATGGAGCTCGACCTCGGGGTCTGAAGTTCCACAGTTTCCCCGATTTGTGCTATACTGACCGTGCTTATGCGGAGAATCTTCCAGTCCAGCCGGTTCTGGACGCTCCTGGCGATCGTCGGGTGCGCCCTGTTCGGCTTTGCCGCGATGTTCCGGCGCGTGGGCGCCATCTTCCTCGACGCGCTTGAGGACATGTCCCACGGCTGGCTCGTGGTGCCGTTCGCGCTGTACGTGCTCTGGCGGGAGCGCGCGAAGATCCGGGAGTCTGCGGGGGCGCCGTCGTTCGCGGGGCTGCTCGCGTGCGTGCCGTGCGTCCTGCTCGCGATCCTCGGCACGCGCGGTCTGCAGGTGCGCTTCGAGCAGCTGGGCTTCATTGGGCTGTGCGTCGCGCTGCCGTGGGCGTTCTGGGGAGGGCGCTGTGCGCGCCGCTTCGTGTTCCCGGCCGCGTTCCTGCTCTTCACGGTGCCGCTTTCCACGTATCTCGACGTCGTCACGATCCATCTGCGCCTGCTGGCGAGCGGCGTGGCGATCTTCGTGCTGCACGGCTTCGGGCTCGAGGCCGTGCGCCAGGGCACGGCCGTGATCGCGCAGGGTGCGCATCCGTTCTCGGTGGACGTGGCGGCGCCGTGCTCGGGCATGCGCTCGATCTTCGCGCTCATGGCGCTCACGGCGGGCTACGCCTGGTGCACGCAGCCCACGTGGCTGCGGCGCGGCGCGCTGTTCGCCTGTGCCGTGCCGCTCGCCGTGCTGGGCAACGTCACGCGCATCCTCACGATCTGCCTCGTGGCGGCGTGGGCGAGCCCCACCTTCGCGCTTGGCTTCTACCACGACTACTCCGGCTACATCGTCTTCCTCGTGGCCATCGTCCTCATGGTCGCCTGCGGCGGCGCGGTGGACGCCCTGGCGGAGACGTGGGGGGCGAAGACGCCGCCGCGCGCCGCGGAAGCGCCGCCGCCCGCGCCCGTGCGCGGTCTCGCGAAGGCGGTGCCCTTTCTCGCGGCGGCCGTGCTCGTGCCGCTCTTCGTCTTCCAGGGCCTCACGCCGCAGTCGGTCGTGACGGAGGCGCCGGCGGTCGCGCTGCCGGAGACGCTGGAAGGGTACGTCTCCGACGGCGTGCGCTACTGCCAGAACGAGCAGTGCGCGGGCATCTACACGCTCGCGCAGCTCGAGGCGGGGCGCGAGGCCACGTGCCCCGCGTGCGGCGGCGACCTGGAGGGCTGCTCGCTGGGCGAGCGCACGATCCTGCCGGCCGACACGCGCATCGTCAAGCGCGTCTACAAGACGGCCCATGCGCACTTCCTTGTCTCGGCCGTGATCGGCGGCACGTCGAAGAGCTCGCTGCATCGGCCCGAACTGTGCATGCCCGCGCAGGGCTTCCAGATGTGCGCGCCCGAGGACTTCGAGGCCGGCGGCCGGCCGTTCCACGCGATCCGACTCGAAAAGCCGCGCGCGGCCTCCCTCGTGCTCGCCTACACGTTCTTCAACCAGGAGGGCGTGCACACGGCGTCGCACGCGGCGCGCATCCTTCGGGATACGTGGGACCGCTCCGTGCTCAACCGGATCGACCGCTGGGTGATGGTCACCGTGGCGGCCACGCAGGAGGGCGACTTCTCGCTCGACCATGCGGACGACCGCGCCGCGCTGACGGCGTTTCTGGCGAAGCTCGCGGAGGCGCTGCCATGACCTCGGTGTTCGTCGAGAATGCGTTTCACGTGCTGACGGCGACGGCGCCCTGGTGGGGCCTGGCGCTGCTCTCGTTCCTCTTCTGCTATCTGCTCACGCCGGTCTGCCGCGCGCTCGCGCGGAAACTGGGCATGGTGGACATGCCGTCCAAGCGCCGCATCAACACCACGCCCGTGCCGCGCGGGGGCGGGCTCGCCATCTATCTCGCCACCACGCTCACGCTCGCGCTCTACGCCGGCCTGACGGGGGCGCAGGTGTCGCCGCTCTTTCCGAACGACGTGGTGCTGCGCATGGCCGCGCTCGGCGGCGCGCTCGTGGTCGTGGGGCTGCTGGACGACAAGTTCGGCCTTCCGCCGCTCGTGAAGCTGCTCGGCCAGGTCGCCGTGGCGCTCGGCGTGTTCTTCTGGTGCGACTGCGGCTTCCACGTGGTGCCGTTTCTGAGCGGGTTGCCGCTGTGGCTCGACTGCGGCCTCACCGTGTTCTGGATCGTGGGCGCGATCAACGCCTTCAACCTCATCGACGGCCTCGACGGCCTCGCGACGGGGCTTGCGCTCATCGCGGCGATCGGCATGGGCGGCGCGCTGTTCTTCATCGGCTACCCGCAGGCCACGCTCGTCTACTTCGTCTTCGCGGGCGCGTGCCTCGCGTTCCTGCGCTACAACTTCCATCCCGCGAGCGTGTTCCTCGGCGACACGGGCTCGATGTTCCTCGGCTTCACACTCGCCACGCTGCCGCTCTTCACGAAGTCGGGCGATTCGCTCTTCGTCTCGCTCGGCGTGCCGATGCTCGCCATGGGCGTGCCGATCTTCGACACGTCGCTCGCGATCATCCGCCGCACGCTGCGGGCCGTGCTCACGCGCGAGGAACACGGCGCGGACGAGGGCAACACGCACGTGATGCAGGCGGATACGGATCATCTGCACCACCGGCTGCTGCGCCGGTTCGTTTCGCAGCGCAAGGCCGCGTGCGCGCTCTACGCCGTCGCGGCGTTCTTCGTGTTCGTGGGGCTGGCGGGGCTTGCCCTGCGCGACCGGGCGGCGGGGCTCTTCATCGTCGCCTTCGTGGTCGGCGCCACCATCGTCCTGCGCGACATGAGGCGCATTGAGCTGTGGGATGCGGGGCGCCTGCTCAACACGCTCGCGCACAGCGTCGAGCACGGGAAGCGCCGTCGCCGCCGGATGCTCGCCGTGCCGTACTACGTGGCGATGGACGTGACGGTGCTCGTGCTGACGTGCGTCTTCGCCGCGACGGCGCTTGGCCGGCGCGTCAATCTCGTCTTTCTCCACACGTGCGTGCCGCTCTTCGTGACGCCGCTCTTCTTCGCGCTCGCGTTCTTCCGCACCTACTCGACGCTCTGGTCGCGCGCGCTCGTGTCGAACTACGTCCGCCTCGTGCTCGCCTGCGGCGTCGGCACGGCGGCCGGGTGCGCGGGCGTGGCGCTGCTGCAGTTCCCGCGCACGCATCTGACGGCGTTCGGCATCCTCGTGTTCGCGCTCGCGGTGCTGGGGCTTTCGGCCGTGCGCCTCGTGCGGCCCGTGGTGCGCGACCTCTTCTACGCGCTCGACCACGGGCGGCTTGAGGAGAACCCCGCCACGCGCCGCATCGTCGTCTACGGCGCGGGCCTGCGCTACGCGATGTTCCGTCGCGAGCTCGTGCGCTCTTCCGCGCGCAACACGCGCCTCATCGTGGGGCTGCTCGACGACGACGTGCTGCTGCGCGGCCTCTACATCGGCGGCCAGCGCGTGCACGGCACGCTTCAACAGGCGCCGGAGGTGCTGCGCGCCCTGCGCGCGGACGCCGTCGTGATCGCCTGCCAGCCCTCGCCCGAACGCCTCGCCCTCGCGAAGAAGATCTTCACCGAGGCCGGCGTGGCCGTCACCCTCTGGTCCTACTCCGAAACGCCCGTCTGATCCATGCATCTGGAAGCCCACGCGAAGATCAACCTCACGCTCGAGGTGCTCGGCCTGCG
>CAVEDG010000200.1:0-3666 GCA_963614205.1 bacterium
CCAGCGCATCGTAGTCGCAGCACTGGCCGTAGAGATCGGCCGCGACCACGACCACATGGCGTCCCGGCGTGGCGAAATCGTCCAGGGCCTGCTCCAGCAGCGGAATCGACATCGTGCCCGTGTCGGGGTCCGTATCCACAAACACGGGCGTGGCCCCGCGGTGCACGGCCGGGCCGACCGTGGCGATGAACGTGAGCGTGGGCGCAATCACCACCGTACCCGGCCCCACGTCGAACTCGGCCATGAGCAGGTCGAGCGCGGCCGTGCCCGACGACACGGCGGCGGCGTACAGCCCGGTCGTCTCGCGCAGCGCGCGCTCGAACGCCTCGACCTGCGGCCCGCACGGCGCGATGTAGCCGGAGTCGAACGCGGCCTTGAGCGCCGCGCGTTCGGCGGCGCCCACCCACGGCGGCGACAGAAAGATGCGCTTCTTGTTCACGCGGCGCGGATCTTGATGATGAGCTTGCGCACCGTGCCCGGCGCGGCGAGGGCGTAGCCGGGCGCGTGGGCGCCGGCGTCCGGCCGAATGACCATGAAGTCGCCGGGCGTGAGCGTGACGGGCGTCGTGGCCGCCTCGAAGAAGGCGATGTCGCGCGCGGGATCGATCGCGATCTTCGCGGTTTCCCCGGGCGTCAGCTCCAGCGTGCCGATCGTCTCGGGCCCCGACAGCGGCGCCTGGATGTCGATGTACGCATGGTGCAGCTCCACGCGCTGCGTCGCGCCGAACGCCTTGAGGTCGATCTCCGAGATCGTGGCGAACACGTCGTCGCCGTCGAGGGGATAACGCCCCGGCGCGAGCGCGGCGAGGTCGGGCCGCTTCAGGAACGCGAGCGCCGTCGCGAAGCGGGGATGGAGGGAGGCAATCCGGTCGCACTCCGAGATGCGGCCGACATGGAAGACTGGCTGGTTCATTTTTCTTCTCGCTTGGCCTTGCAGGGTTCGCAGGGCATGGTGGTGGACGAAACGGGAATCAGGGGTCGGTACGCCTCGATCTGGCGGCGCCAGGCGTGTTCGCGGATGTCGGTCTGGCCGGTGCGGACGCGGCCGTCGCGCGCGGGGCTCAGGCGCACGAGATGCGTCGCGTGCCCTTCCACGCGATGCACGTAGACGCCGCGCGCCTCGCCTTCGTCCCGCTGCCGCCAGAGGTCGCGCACGCGCCAGCCGCCTTCGAGCCCGGCCGCGTGGAGGTCGAACACGACGTCCTGTGCCACGGGGCTCGCGTTGAAGAGACCGACCGCCACGTCGCCGCCCGCCAGCGGCCGGGCCCAGATTTCGCCCATGTCCGCCGACTCGGCGATCTTCGCCGCGCCGAGGCCCAGCGGATCCTGGTCGATCGCGAGCACCTCGTCGTTGGAAAGCAGATTGAGCGTGAAGGCGTCGAGCTGCGTGAGGTCGCAGCCGATCATGAGCGGCGACGCCACGAGGCACCACAGCGACATGTGCGTGTACTGCTGGTTCGGCGTGAGACGCGAGCCCTTGAAGGCGTTCCAGTGCATCTTGCCCACGCAGAGCATGTCCGGGTCGTTCCACGCGCCGGGCTTCGACCAGTACCAGAGCCCCTCCTGCTTCCGGATGGCGGCGGCGATGCTCGACCATTTGTCGAACACGTCGCCCGTCGTGCGCCAGCTGCTGCCGAGCACGGTGTCGCCCCAGGCGGAGACGTTCTCCATGCCGTACTGGCACAGCGAGAAGAGGATGTCGCGATTCTGCTCGCGCAGCGCCTTGCCCATGAGCAGATACGGGAAGCGCGCGTAGTCGAGCCCGCCGCCGAAGGCCACGCGTCCGTAGCCCGCCACGTTCTGGCCGTAGGAACACCAGTCGTACTTGAGGAAGTCGAAGCCCCAGTCCGCAAACGTCTTCGCGTCCTGGAACTCGTGCCTCCAGCTGCCCTCGTTGCCGCCGCACGTGCGCGGGCCGGGCGAGGAGTAGATGCCGGCGCGCAGCCCCTGCGCGTGCAGGGCGTCGGTGAGCGCCTTCATCGCGGGGAAACGCGCGTTCGCGTTGATCGTACCGTCGGCCGCGCGCGGCGGCCCCATGAGATCCTGGTCGTTCTTCTCGCCCGGACGGTTCTGCCAGAAGTCGTCGATCACCACGTAGTTCCAGCCATGGTCGGCGAGTCCGCTCGCGATCAGGGCGTCCGCCGCGGCCTTCACCTTCTCCTGCGACACCCGGCCACCGAAGCAGTTCCAGCTGTTCCAGCCCATCGCGGGCGTGAGCGACAGCGTGTTGCCGATCACGAGATCGACCGTGCGCGTGGCGCGGCCGTGCGCGTTCACGGCGGTGATCGCAAGCGGATACGTGCCCGCGCGCGCCACCGCGCCGCCCACCACGCCGCGCGCCGCGTCGAAGGTCGCGCCCGGCGGCAGCCCCGCCACGTCGATCTTCAGCGGCCGCGCGCCCGTCACGGGCACGCGGTAGATGATCGGGCTGCCCGGGCGCACGCCGAGACGCGCCGGCCCGTTGATGCGCGGCGCCTGCGGCGCGGGTGGCGTGAGGATGCCCAGCTGCGTGGAGAGCTCCTCGATCTTCGGCAGCGCGGTGGCGCCGTCCGTGAGCGTGATGAACGCATTCGCCCAGTCGGCGTGGTCGCTGTCGATGCCGTCGCCGCCATCCGTCACCTCCAGGCGCAGGAGCCGCGCGCCCGTGAGATCGGCCTTGAGCGTCGCGCTGCAGTTCTTGCGCGTAAGCCGGCCCGACGTCGCCAGCAGCTTGCCGTCCGCCCACACCTGGAATTCCATGCTGGACCTGCGGCCCTTCATTTCGTCGTCGATGCCCACGGTCGCCTCGAAGGCGACCGCGCGCCCCGCCAGCGGCACCACGAGCCGGCTCGGCGCGTGCGTGCCCAGGCCCTTCTCGAACGTCTTGCCGCCCAGCGTGAGCAGCCCGCCGTCGACCGAACGCCCGACATACGTGCGGCCGATGCCGCTCGTCATGCCCGTGATGTCCACGTCGTCCAGCCAGACGCGGCCGGGCGTCTCGCCGGCGGCCAGCGCGCCCGCGGCGATCAACGAACCAAAGACAATGAGGTGTTTCATGTTTCCTGCCCGACTTGATGACTGACTTGATTTGATGGCGTGTCGCCCCCGGGTTCTGAACTGAGGTCGAGCATGTGCGTGAAGCCGGGCGGCACGTCGTCGGGGCGATGCGCCACGCAGATGGCCGTGCACGCGGGATGCGCCGCAAGCCACGCGGCCACGCGCGCGCGAAGGTGGTCGGCCGCCTGTTCGTCGAGGTTGAGGCACGGCTCGTCCAGCAGCAGCAGATCGGGCGTGCGCCGCAGCGCCGCGTCGAGCAGTTCTTCCGCGCCCTGCCCCGTGTAGGCCTGCAGTTCGGGCGAAACCATGCCGATGCGCCTGCGGAGCTGCGCGAGCGCCACGCCCGCCCCGCGCCGATGCCCGAACACCGAAACGTCGTTCGCGTAGGCGAGCGGACTGTCGCCCGTGATGAGCGCGAGCAGCGTCGTCTTGCCGCTGCCGTTTTCGCCGCGCAGCACCCAGCGCTCGCCCTTGCGGATCTGCCAGCTGAAACCGTCGAAGAGTATGCGTTTCCCGAAGGCGATGTGAAGATCGTTGAGGGAAACGACGAGCTGAGTGCTTGGTGCTTGGTGCTTGTTGGTGCTTGGTGCTGAGTGCTTGGTGCTTGGTGCTTGGTGCTTGGTGCGGGGTG
>CAVEDG010000201.1:0-3645 GCA_963614205.1 bacterium
AACCTGAAGGCGCTGGGGCGTACCGTGACCGCCACGGCGGACTACGATCCGTCGATGCTCGATTCGTTCGCGAACAAGCATCCGGAGCGCGACTACTGGGTCACGTTCACGTGTCCGGAATTCACCACGCTCTGCCCGAAGACGGGCCAGCCGGACTTCGCGACGCTCACGATCCGCTACATCCCCGCGAAGCGGCTCGTGGAATCCAAGTCGCTGAAGCTCTATCTCTTCGGCTTCCGCAACCACGGCGACTTCCACGAAGACGTGGTGAACGTGATCTACAACGACCTCGAGACGCTTCTCAAGCCGCGCTATCTGGAGGTGTACGGCAAGTTCGCCGCGCGCGGCGGCATCTCGATCGACCCGTTCGTGAACGGCGGCGCGGGCGCCGCGTACAAGGCGCTCGCAAAGACGCGCTTCGCGACGTGGCAGGGAGTGCGGGACTGATGCACCGCGAGGGACGTCCCGTGCGGCACACGCTGCCGCTCAACCTCATCCTCGACGACCGCCGCGCGCTCGTGGTGGGTGGCGGCCGGGTGGGGCTGCGCAAGACGCGCGCGCTGCTGGAGGCGGGCGCGCAGGTGGAGCTTGTCTGCCCCGAGGCCGTGGAGGAACTGCGCGCGCTCGCCGCGGAAGGACGCATCGTCTGGACGGCGCGGGCCTTCCGCGAAGGCGACGTGGCGGGGCATCTGCTCGTCTTCGCGTGCACGGACGACAAGCACGTGAACCGCGCGATTCTCGACGAGGCGCGTCTCGTGCGCGTGCCGTGCTGCTGCGCGGATCTCAACTGGAGCGACGGCGACTTCACCACGCCCGCCACGGCGCGGATCGGCGACGTGCTCGTGGCCGTCTCCACGAGCGGCCAGAACTGCCGCGCGGCGCGCGACGTGAAGAACGAGATCGTGGCGGCGCTGGGCGAGCGGCGCGACCTCGAACTGCTTGTGATGGGCACGAGCGACGCGCTGCTGCCGAGCCGCAAGCGCGCGCCCTACCATCTGCCGCCGGAGGAGCGCGCCGCGCTGGGCGCGCTCGTCATGCGCGTGCGCGGCGTGCGCGAATTCTTCATCCTCAACACGTGCAACCGCGTGGAGCTCGTGGCCGTGGCCTCGCACGATCCGGGCGTGGCGGACGTTCTGCGCCGCCTCATGAACCTCGACCATCTCGCGCCGGAGGAACGCTTCGAGCATCGCGGCTTCGCCGCGTTCAAGCACCTCGCGCGCGTGGCGAGCGGCCTTGAATCCTCGCTGCTCGGCGAGTTCCACATCGTCTCGCAGGTGAAGGACGCGCTCGCGGAGGCGGAGGAGAAGGGCTGGAGCGCGGGCGCGATCCGCTTCACGGGCGCGGAGGTGCTGCGCGTCTCGAAGGTCGTGCGGCACGCCGTGGAAGGTCTGCTGCGCGTGGCGGAGATCGACCAGGTGGCCGTGCGCTATCTGGGCGTGCACGGCGGGCTCGACGCGCAGACGCGCGTGGCGATGATCGGCACGGGCATGGTCGGGCGCGGCGTGGTGGAGGCGCTCGCGCGCACCGAGGCGCAGATCACGTGGGTCTACCACGTGCACCGACCCGAGACCGAAACGCTGGCGAAGCCGGTCGCCGTGACGCCGCTCACGGAGGTCGGCGAGGCGCTCAAGACGGCGGACATCGTGCTGAGCGCGGTCGATTCCTCGCGCCCCGTCGTCACGCCGGAAATGCGCGCGGCGGTGGCGAACCGCAACGTTCTCTTCGTCGATCTTGGCGTGCCGCGCAACGTGGATCCGTTCTACGACGACTGGGGCCACGGCGTGAGCGTGGTCGATCTCGACGATCTCAAGCTCTGGCACCGCGTGAAGACGGGCACGCTCCACGACGTGCTCGCGCGCGCGGACGACGTGATCCGCGCCGAATACCGCGCCATGTCCTAGGCGTGGTGGTGACGGCCGCGGCAGTCCTGGCAGAAGAAGTCCGGGCCGGCCCAGGTCGTCTCCTCCTCGCGTCCGCACTGGCGGCACGTGCGGCGCACGGTCTCGCGCACGAGGCGGAGCTCGGCGGCGTGGTCGTCGAGCCAGAGCAGGGGGAAGTCCATCACGCGCGAACGGCCGGCGAGCGAACTGGCGGGTGGCGGCGCCTTGCCCTCCGCAAGATGCGCGCTCACCACCTGAACGCGCTTGCCGAGCAGACGCGCCCGACGCAGGGCGGGCGCGTAGTCGGGGTCGTCGCCGAAGACGAGGGCGATGTCGAACGCGCCCGGCAGCGCGGCGTAGTAGAGCAGCGTGGAGGCGAGGGACATCTTGATCCAGTTCTCGTTCGTGCCTACGTCCACTTCGCGGATCTCGGTCTCGTAGCCGCAGTCCTGTTCCAGGAAATCGTAGAAGGCCTGCTGCTTGGAGACGTTGAACCCGGAGCGCGCGGTGGGAATCGTGCCGAAGTAGTTCGTGCGCACAAGCGAGAGGTCTTCGTCCAGGCGATTGGCCACGTCGTCGCAGAAGACCTTGGGAATCTTGGCATAGGCGATTTCGAAGTTCTCCTCGCCGAGCTTTGAGAATCACTTTTTCGGACATCGTATTTCTCCGTCTCGTGTGCGCGTTATTTCTTGTTCGTGCCGGCGTCTTCTTTTTCTTCGGGAAGTTCGATCAGCCAGGGCAGGGTGGAACCGCCCTTGGTGCCGACGCTCAAGGTCTCGGTCTTCACCGGCTCGGGCTTCTTCGCGGGCTTCTTCGCGGGCGCGGCGGGCTTGGCCTCGGGCTTTTTCGCGGGCGCGGGCTTCGATTTGGCAGCCGCGGGCTTCGGCGCGGGCTCCGCGTCGTCGAAGTAGGAGATTGCCTTGGACGTCTTGACGCTGACGGGCTTGGCGGCGGGCTTCGGCGCGGGCTTGGCGGTGGGCTTTTCGACCGGCTTCGGCGCGACCACCGGCGCGGGCCTGGGCGGAGGCGGGAGGGCGGCGGCGGCCTTGGCGTCCTGTTGGGCGTAGTAGTCGGGGTAGAGGCGGCGGCGATGCTCTTCCACGCGCTCCTGGCGCAGCTTCTCCTGTTCGGCCTTGAGGCGCGCGCGTTCGGCGGCGACGGCCTCGCGCTGGCGGCGCAGTTCGTCCTGCTGGCGCCGGGCGGCGTCGATCTCGGGCGACGTCGGCGCGGGCCTGGCGGCGGGCGCGGGCGCTGGAGCGGGCTTCAGGTTGGCGGCGATCGTCTCCAGCTGGTCAAGCACGGGCTTGAGCGCGGCGCCCGTGGCCTCGGCGGCCGGATGCGGCGCGGGGGGCTGCTGCACGTTCACGACGGGCTGCGCGGCGGGCGCGCGTTCGCGCAGGGCGATGTCGAGCAGTTTGTCCGAAAGCTCCTGGTTGCGCGTGGCGATGGCCGAGAGGCTCTGCTGGTCGCGGTTGATGACGGCGGCCATGATCACGGAGAACGCCACGACCACGACCACGAGCAGCACCACGAAGAAGACCGTGAGGCCGATCGTCCGCTTGCGCGCGCGCGCCTGTTCGGCCTCGATGTACTCCTGGAAAGCCTTGAGAACGGGGAAGTCGTTCATGCCGTTGGCCTGCTCGAACAGGCGCAGGGCCGTGCCGGCGCCCTCGGCGCCGTGTTCCGACGCATCCGCCGCGTCGTGAAGAGGTTCGCTCTTGCTCATATATTCCTTTTTGCTCTTGGGACTCTTCGTCGCTTGACG
>CAVEDG010000202.1:0-3625 GCA_963614205.1 bacterium
CAACTACCAACTATCAACTACCAACTATCAACTACCAACTATCAACTACCAACTATCAACTACCAACTATCAACTACCAACTACCAACTACCAACTCTCAAAGAAGGACAACCAACATGACGAAGCACTTGTTTCTCTCCTGCGCATGCGCGGCGGCGCTGCTGCCGCTGGGCGCCGGAACGTATCACTGGTCGGGCGCCGTGGACGGCTGCTGGACCAACGCGGCGAACTGGGTCGAGAACGCAGTTCCGGGCCAGTACTATGACGCGCAGGGCTCGAAGGCCGGCGCGGCCGGTGACACGGCGACCTTCGACAGCGCGACGCTGACGGGCGCCAAGGCGACGACGATCTGCTTCGACGGCGTCTATTCGATTTCGAATCTGCTCACGACGGGTACGGCGCAGTTCACCTACGGCACGGCGGCCGAGCAGTACATGTCGTTCGAACCCGGCGGCACGTTCACCGTCGCCGAGACGGCCGCGACGCCGACGGCTGTCGTCGCGTGCCGCCTGCGCCTCGGCATCGACTGCAAGGCCGGCGGCTACGGCGTGGACCGGAACACCGTGATCCATAACGGCGCGGCGGAATTCGTGTTGAACGACTGGGGGTATTCCACATTTGCGCCCGACCACAACTACGGCGGTGAGCCGCTGGTGACCTTCCAGGGCTCGGGTCCGGTTCGCGTGGCGAAGACGAATGCGAATGACAAGGCCGGCGAACGGCGCATCACGCTAAAATTGACCGGCGTCTTCACCGTCGGGGCGCCGCTCTATCTGCGCTTTCTCTCCATTCCCTATGTTTCCGGCATCACCACGCCGCTGCGTATCGAAATCACGGAGAACGGCGCGCTGGGACCGTCCGGTCTGTATGGGTTCTTTAGCATGGATCGCGATCTGATCATCTTCGGCGCGGGTACGTTCTACTACGCCTATGGCAAACGCAACTCTCAGGACGTCGTCAACGATGATACCGTCTATAGGCATCTCACGTTGCAGTGCCCCGTGGCGAGCGTGATGCGCTATGATGCGCCGGCCGATGACTTCAAGGTGCGCGCGTGTTTCGTGGGTGCGGACACGTCGGTCTCCCGCGTCACCTTTGCCGGTGGCAGTTCCTTTGCAGGCACGATTCAGCTGCGCAGCAACGGCGGTTCGGGTGTGCTGATCGAGACCGAGTCGTTTGGGAAGGCCGGAACGGTCGGCGGCGTGGGCGACGTCGACTTCGAAGTTCGCCGCGGCGGCCTGCGCCACACGGGCGCGGCGCCCGACGAAACGGATCGCACGATCGCCGTCACCAATCACAGCGCATCGGCCGCAGGCGTTGTCTCCCTTAGTCAGGGCGGCACGGGCGCGTGGCGTGTGACATCGCCGGTCACGCTGCTGGGGAACTCGACGACGGCGGAGCTGCGCCTCATCGGAGACGGCACGGGCACGGCCACGTTCGCCGGCACGCTCGCGAATGGCATCTCGGTGACGAAGGACGGCACGGGCGCGTGGACGTTCACGCCGCAGGGCGGCTACACGGGCGCGATCGCGCTCAACAATTCCGGGCGGCTCACGCTCGACGCCGACGTCACGGTGACATCGCTCACAGTGGGAACCGGCACGGGCCGACTCCTCGTGGGCGCTGGCCGCGCGGTCACGGTCAACGCGCTGACGCTCGACGCCACCCGCACGCTCGACATCGCGCTGGCGGACGACACCGCCACCGTAACGTTCCCGAATCTCACGAGCGTTCCCGAAAACCTCACGGTCAACGGCGTGCCGGCGACGCTCGACGAGAACCACGTGCTGAAGGTGGATTCCACCGCCGGCACGGCGTGGAAGACCGCCACGAGCGGCGCCTGGACGGACGGCGCGAACTGGGTCGGCGGCACGACACCCGACCCTGAAAAGCCCGTGGCGATCACCGCCCAGGGCGCGGACTACACGGTCACGCTCGACGGCGATGCGCTCAAGGCGGCGACGGGGGCGGCGAGCCTCACGCTCACGAACCTCGTGGTGAACAACGTCGGCGCGGGCACGGCGACGCTGCTCATCACGAACGGCGCGAACGTGACGGCGAAGCGCTGCAGCGCGAAGGTCGTCAACGACACGTACGTGAACACGCCCGCGCTCGCGGTCGGCGAAGGCGGCGTGGTGAACGTGGCGGATTCCACCCTGCGCCTCTACGATCTCGGACGCTCGAGCAACCTGAGCGACACGAGCCAGTCTTCCATTCTGTTCGACCGGGGCGAACTGAACCTGAGCGGCACGTCTTCTCTCGTCCTGCACGGCATCGACAATTCCACGCGCCGGGACAACGGCACCTGGAATCTCAATACGCCGTTCAATTTCGGCACAGGCCGGATCACGTTCTCGGACGACGCCACGTGGAAGACGGAATACGAAAGCGGAACAACCGTGTTCTACCACAATCTCATTCCCACGCGGAGCGGCGAGACGGTGGAGATGACCTTTACGGATCGCGCACGTCTGGCCTTTGCGGGCAATCCCTGGGTGCTGCGCCTCCAGCCCCACTCCGGGCGTTCCACGCTGATGATCGACACGGCCTACGAGGGCACGATGCCCGGATGGAACAACATGTACGTGGGCTGCGGTGCCTCCGGCGTGGGCGAGTTTCGTCTGCTGAACGGCAAATTCAAGACGGGCGGCTGGGACGTCATGTACGTGGGCGGCCTGGAAGCCGATGAGACATCCACCATGACGGGGCTCTTCGTGACGGGGCGCGTGGAAGTCGCGGAAGGTGGCTCGTTCTACGCCCAGGCCGTGCAGCCGATCGGCAAGAACTTCGGCGGCGTGCAGTTCGGCCACGCGACGGCGCTTACGAAGGATCGCGGCAGCAACTTCTGCCATGGCGAGCTGATTCTCAATGGCGGCATCTACGAGCAGCGGCGCGCGTCGCTCTTCTTCGGCATCGGCGCGGACGGCGATGCGGACGTCTTCCACAACGGCGGCACGATGAAGGTGGTGATGAATCCCGCGAGCGAAATCCTCAGCGTGAACTCGGGCGGACCGATGAAGTACGCGATGGCGCTGGGCGCGTTCGGCGGCCGGGGCCGCTACACGATGACGGACGGCACGTTCAACTCGGGCATCCCCGTCTACGTGGGCGGCATCCTCACGAACGACCTCAACCGGTCTCACGTCAACGGCGCGACGTTCGCGAAGTATCACGACGCGCAGGGTGCGCTCACGATTTCCGGCGGCACGTTCGCGACGACGAACAACGTGATCCTCGGCCGCGACGGCACGGGCACGCTGACGCTCTCCGGCACGGGCACGCTCAAGGCGAACGCGGTCATTGTGTCCAACACGGTGGGCGCGGCGGCGAGCGCGCTGCGCTTCGTGGCGGACGCGCAGGCGAAGTGCGGCACGATCAATGCGGCGACAAAGCTGGCGTTTCATCCCGGTGCGCGCGTGGTCGTGGACGTGTCGGCGCTTGCCGCGCGGCCGCGCCGTCTCGTGGTGTGGACGCTCGACAACGCGCCGGAGGGGCTCGACAACGCGACGTTCGAGGTCGAGGGCGACGAGACGATTCGCGCGCCCAGCGGCCTCGTGTTCGCCGCCGACGGCCGCTCGCTCACGTGGAACGCCTCCGTCGGAACGGTGCTCATCCTGCGGTAGTC
>CAVEDG010000203.1:0-3574 GCA_963614205.1 bacterium
TCGTCATCACGACCGTGAACGTGAAGAACGCGTTGAGCCCCATGCCCGGCGCGAGCACGAACGGATAGTTCGACATGAACGCCATCAGCAGCGTGCCCACGATCGCCGCCAGGCACGTGGCGATGAACACGCCGCCGCGCGGCATGCCCGCCATCGAGAGGATGTTCGGGTTCACGGCGAGGATGTAGGCCATCGTCATGAACGTGGTCACGCCGGCCACGAGTTCCGTGCGCACCGTCGTCTTGTTCTGTCTGAGCTTGAAGAGTCGGTCGAGAAGACCGCACTTCGCTTCCGTCACTGTCTTGGATGTATCCATGGTGTCTTTCCTGGTTTGAATCAGAAATCGTCTCTCGGCCGCTCAGCCCTCGATCGTGAGGATCGAGCTGAAGCCCGTGATGTCCAGCACTTCGCGCACGGCCGCCTGCACGCCCACGATGGTCATCGCGCCGCCGCCGGCCATCATCTTCTTCTGCGCCACGAGCAGGCAGCGCAGCCCGGCCGAGCTCATGTACGGCACGCCCGACAGATCGAGCGTGAGCTGCTCGGCGCCGGTGACGTCCAGCCCGGCCTCCAGTTCCGGCGCGGTCGTGGTGTCCACGCGCCCCGTCACGGCGATGACCGTGCGGCCGTCCTTCTCGGTTCTCTCGATGTCCATGGTCGTCTTCCTTTTTCGTTCAGGTTCCGTAGGTGAGCCCCATCGTGAGCACGTTGCGACCGTCGCGCCGCGCGTAGGCCACGGGCGACATCGTCTTCTTGACGATGAGGATGCCCATGCCGCCCACGGTGCGCGCCTCGGCGGAGAGCGTCGTGTCGGGGTCGCGCTGCGCGAGCGGATCGAACGGCGAGCCGTCGTCCGTGAACACGAGGCGCACCGCATCGGGGTGCTGCATGCGCTCCACGCGCAGCGTCCAGTCCGTCGCGCCCGAATGGCGCACGATGTTCGCGAAGATTTCGTCGGCGGCGACCATGAGCGTCATGCGCGTGCGGTCGGGCACGCCTTCGAGCGCCTCCTCCAGATGCACCGTGGCCTGCACGAGGTCTTCCATCGTGGGCTTGTAGACGTGCTCGGTCACCGTGCTGGGGCCGCGGTAGCGCAGCACGAGCTGCGTGCAGTCGTCCGCCTGCTCCACGGCGCCGGCGTGGTCGATCACGGCCTTCTGCACGGCGTCGAGCCGCGCCTTGAGCGTCGGCGCCGCCGCGCGCAGGCCCTCGAGCAGACGCGCCTCGCCGAAGAGCGCGCCCGCGGCGTCGGGCTGCTCGGTGATGCCGTCCGTGTAGAGGTAGAGGTCGTCACCGGGCGCAAGGCGGAGGTCGTGGCTCGGATAGGCGATGCCGGGCATGGCGCCGAGCACGAGCCCCGCCGCGCCGTGCAGGTAGTCGGCCGCGCCGTCCGCATGCCGCCACACGGGCGGGTTGTGCCCCGCGCTCACGTAGGTGACCGCGCCGGTGTCGATGTGCAGCTCGCCCACCCACGCCGTCACGAACATGTTCGCCTCGTTGCCTTCGCACAGCGCGTCGTTCGCCTCGGCCACGACCTTCGAGATGGGCTTGCCCGTCTGCGCGGAGCTCTTGATGAGCGCCTTGGCGCGCATCATGAACATCGCGGCCGGCACGCCCTTTCCGCTCACGTCGGCCACGAGGAACACGAGCGTGCGCGGGCCCGTGAAGTAGAAGTCGTAGAAGTCGCCGCCCACCTCGCGCGCCGGATACATGCAGGCGTAGACGTCGAAGCTCGTCTCGTCCGGGAACGGCGGGAAGACGCTCGGCATCGCGGAGGCCTGGATGTCCGTGGCCATGCGCAGTTCGCGCTCGGTCTGCTCGCGGATCTGCCGGCGCACGAACGCGGCGATCACCAGCCCCACGAGCACGGCCACGAACACGAGCGCGAGCGCGGTGAGGCACGCCGTGGTGCCGAAGAGCACGTTGCGCGTCACGGCCGCCGCCGCCTTGGGAATCATCACGTACACGGTGAAGCCGTCGACGTCGCGCCGCTGCCAGTAGTGGGTGCGGCCGTTCGGCTCATGCCAGTGCGTGCCTTCACGGCCCTCCTCGGCGAGGTCGGAAATCACAAGTCCCTCCGGCGTGGTGATCACCACGCAGCCCGAATCCGACACGCGCCACGTGGAGGTGATGCCCGTGAGCGACGTGCGCGCGAGATTGCGCAGCGCCTCGCCGTCGCAGGCGATCTGCACGAAGCCCCCTTCCGGACGCCACACGCCCACGTACTTGCGCAGGGCCCCCGTCGCGGAATTGCGGCGAAAGCCCTGACAGTATTCCGACTTGTCGCGCAGCAGGCACATCATCTCGTTCGCCTGGCTGCCCGCCTTCGCGAAATCGAAGCCCACGTAGGAATCCACGGAGGAGTGCGTGAGCCGCCCCTTCGCGTCGGCCACGCAGATTTCCGTGACCTGCAGTTCGCGGGCGAGCTGCCGCAGGGAGGCGCTGTCCAGCGCATGCCCGTCTTCGATCCGTTCGCGCGCAGCCATGGCCTGACGCACGAGGCGCGCGTTGACGCGCTCGATGATCGAATCCTCCACGTCCGTGAACGTGCTTTCGATCAGACGGTTCGCGTCGCGCGTGGCGAGAACCGCCTGCACGCCCCAGGTCACGACCATGCTGGCGCCGAACGCGAGCACCACGCAGCCCGCGATCTTGAGGCAAATGGCGCGCAGACCCGTCACGGCGTCTCCTTCTTCGCGCCGCGTTCACGCGCCAGCACGCGGTTGGCGGCCTCCAGAACGTCCTTGCGCGTCTTCGCCACGGCCACGCCGTAGCGGTCGCGCGTCACGAACGGCGACACCACAAGGCGGCCTCCGGACTGCGCGGCGTAGTGCTCGAGCGGCGCGCCGTCGAAGAACACCGCGTCGAGACGCCCCGCCTTGAGCGCCGCCACCGCGTCGTCCACGTGCGCGAAGCGGATGGGGTCGCCCTCGTGGTGGCAGAGATAGAGGTCTTCGCGCGTGCCCGATTCCACGCCCACGCGGATGGACGCGATCTGCGACAGGCGCGGCTTCACGCCGCCCTTGACGGAGAGGAAGCGCGCGCCGCCCACGGCGTGGGGCTCGGAGAAGTCCACGTCGCGCAGACGCGCCTCGGTGATGGAAATCGTGGCAATGCCGAAGTCGGCCGTGCCGTTCTTGAGGCGCGGCAGGATCTCCGCGAAATCGACGCCTTCCACCTTCAGCTCGCGGCCGAGCTCGGCGGCGATGCGCTTCGCGAGCTCCACGTAATCGCCGGCGGGCCGCCCCTGGGCGTCGAGATGCGCGGACGGCGTGCCATTGGGATGGGTGAGGAAGACAAGCGGCACATTCGGCGCCCGCGCCACGCGGCCCTCCCGCTCGGAACACCCGAGCGCCAAGCCCGTTAGAAGAACGATTATGGGCAGTTTGAGGACCATGTGTGAGTGCTTAGTGCTTAGTGCTTAGTGCTTGGTGCTTGGTGCTGAGTGCTTGGTGCTTGGTGCTTAGTGCTTAGTGCTTGGTGCTTGGTGCTTGGTGCGGAGAAGGGAAAGAAAAATGTTTCTCTCATTTCGCCATTGCATGACGCACCAAGCACCAGGCACCAAGCACCAAGC
>CAVEDG010000204.1:0-3564 GCA_963614205.1 bacterium
CCCGTGCCGCGGGCGTCGAGTCCGCAGGGCCTGCGCGGCAGCTGGATCGCGCTGGCCGTGCTCATTGCCGTTTTCTTCGCCTCGCGGCACTTCAACGGTCTGAACGAGACGCCGCCGCAGGAGCTTTCCATCACGGAGTTCCGCCAGCGCGTGGCGCGCAGCGAGATCGAAAGCGTGGAGCGCGTGCGCGTGGTCGATGGCGCGCGCACGTACTTGCAGGGCAAGCTGCTTGACGCGCCCCACACGAAGTTCCGCGTCACGCTCGTGCCGGGCGAGAACGCCACGCTGATGGACTTCCTCGCCGAGAAGAACGTGCGCTGCCCCGTGCGCGAGGAGGAGTCGCTCTTCGGGCCGTTCCTGCAGCAGCTGCTCATCTTCGGCGTGTTCGCCGCGCTCATGTGGTTCCTCATCTACCGCAAGATGATGGGCGGCGGCGCGGGCGGCATGTTCTCCTTCGGCAAGTCGCGCGCGCGCCTGCTCAACGAGAACAAGGGCGCGGGCAAGGTGACGTTCAAGGACGTCGCCGGCGTGGACGAGGCCAAGGCCGACGTGGCCGAGATCGTCGAGTTTCTCAAGGACCCGAAGAAGTTCACGCGCCTGGGCGCGCGCATCCCGCGCGGTATCCTGCTCGTGGGGCCGCCCGGCACGGGCAAGACCCTGCTCGCCAAGGCCATTGCCGGCGAGGCCAAGGCGCCGTTCTACTCGATCAGCGGCTCCGACTTCGAGGAGATGTTCGTGGGCGTGGGCGCGAGCCGCGTGCGCGACCTCTTCGAGCAGGGCAAGAAGAACGCGCCGTGCATCATCTTCATCGACGAAATCGACTCCGTGGGCCAGAAGCGCAACGCCGGCGGCATGACCGCCCAGCGCTGCGCCGACCAGACGCTCAACGCGATGCTCGTGGAGATGGACGGCTTCGGCTCGAACGACGGCGTGATCGTGATCGCCGCCACGAACCGGCCCGACATCCTCGACCCCGCGCTGCTGCGGCCCGGCCGCTTCGACCGCCAGGTGCACGTGGATCTGCCCACGCTCAAGGGCCGCGAGGACATTCTCAAGATCCACGCCGCCAAGGTCAAGCTTGCGCCCGACGCCGACCTGCAGCGTCTCGCGCGCGGCACCTCCGGCCACTCCGGCGCGGATCTCGCGAACATCATCAACGAGGCGGCGCTGCTGGCCGCGCGGCGCAATCTCGAGACGATTCCGCAGGCCATTCTCGAAGAGGCGCGCGACAAGGTGTTCTGGGGCAGCGAGCGGCGCAGCGCCGGCTTCACGCGCAAGGAGTACGAGACCACGGCGTGGCACGAGTCCGGCCATGCGCTGCTGCAGCTGCTGCTGCCGCACGCCGACCCGCTCCACAAGGTGACGATCATTCCGCGCGGCCGCGCCCTTGGCGTGACGATGACGCTGCCCGAGCGCGACGTGCTCAACCGCTCGCGCGGCTACTTCCTCGACGAGCTCGCCGTGCTCGCCGGCGGCCGCATCGCCGAGGAGATGCACACGAAGGACGTCTCCACCGGCGCGGCGAGCGACATCGCCTACTCCACGCAGATCGCCCGCGCCATGGTGTGCCGCTACGGCATGAGCGCGCGCTTCGGCTTCCAGACCTTCGTGGAGCCCAACGCGCTCGCCGCCGAGGAGGCGCCGCCGCCCTACTCGCAGAAGACCGCCGAGGCCATCGACGAGGAGGTCAAGCGTCTTGTGGACGTGGCCTACGCCAAGGCCGCCGAGCTGCTCAACGCCAATCGCGACAAGCTCGAACGGCTCGCCACCACGCTGCTCGAAAAGGAGACGATGGACGGCCGCGAGGTCGAGGCGCTCGTGGGCATCTTCAAGGAACATCCCGAAGACGCCGCGTCGGTCCCCGCGCCGGCCGCAGAGCCCGCCGCATCGGCGGACGCACAGGAAGGAGCCTCCGCATCATGACCTGGATCTGCCGCGAGCGCGCGCTCGACCTGTCGCGCACGCTCATCATGGGCATCGTCAACGTCACGCCCGATTCGTTCTCGGATGGCGGGCTCTACTACAAGCCCGGCGAGGCCGTGGCCCGCGCGCGCAACTGCGTGAAGGAAGGCGCCGACATCGTCGATCTCGGCGGCGAATCCACGCGCCCCGACGCCGCGCCGCTCAACTGGCAGGTGGAGTGGAACCGGCTTGAACCCGTGCTGCGTCTCGTCGCGCGCGAACTGCCGAAGACGCCCATCTCGGTCGACACGTACCATCCCGAGACGGCCGAACGCGCGCTCGACCTCGGCGCGTCGATCATCAACTGCGTCTACAGCGAGCCGCTGCCCGCAATGCTCGCGCTCGCCGCGCGCACGCGCTGCGGCCTCGTGGCCCGGGCGCGTTCGGCGGAGGAGCACGCGGCCCTGCTCGCGCAGGCGGCCGCCGTCGAGTCGCCCACGCCGTTTGCGCCGGAGCAGCTCGTGATCGACCCCGAGATCGGCTTTGGCACGACGCGCGAGGAGGATCTCGCCCTGATCGGCGCGCTGCGCCGCCTGGCCCTGTGCGCGCCCGTGTGCGTGGGCGTGTCGCGCAAGCGGCTCATCAAGAAGCTCACGGGCGAGAAGGCCACGGGCAAGAACCTCGGCGGCTGCCTCGGCGCGGCGATCTGGTGCGCCATGTGCGGCGCGAGCCTCGTGCGCGTGCACGACGTGCGCGAAACGCGCCAGGCCCTCGACGTGGTGCAGGCCCTCGCCCACGAGACGCCCGCGCGGGAGGGCGCGCCGGCATGATCGCCGCCATCGACTGGAACGGGGTTGCCGACGGCTTCTGGACGTATGCGCCGGACGTCGTGCAGATCGCGATTCTCTACATCGCGATCTACTCCGTGCTGAAGGCCGCGCGCGGTTCGCGCTTCGGCCAGGTGCTGATGGGCGCGGGCATTCTCGTCACCGCGCTCGTCGCCTTCACGTTCCTCTTCCAGTTCGACGTGCTGCAGAAGATTCTGAGCGGCATCCTCATCTACCTCGCGCTCTCCACCGTCGTCCTCTTCCAGCCCGAGATCCGCCGCATCCTCGAGACGGTTGGCGCGGTGCTCACCGAGGACAAGAAGCGCCGCGGCCCCACGCCCGGCGAACTCAGCCTGCCCGAGCGGCTGACGGACGCCATCTTCTACCTCGCCAAGCGCCGTCTCGGCGCGCTCGTGGCCCTGGAGCGCGCCATCTCGCTGTCGGGCTACGAGGCGACGGGCGTCACGCTCGACGCGCAGATCTCCACCGAGCTGCTCGTCTCCGTCTTCACGCCGCCGCTGCCCCTGCACGACGGCGGCATGATCGTGCGCGGCGGCCGCATCGCCGCCGCCCACTGCCTCTTCCCCGTGTCGGACAATCAGTTCGGCCTCGCCACGTCCGGCATGCGCCACCGCGCCGCCGTGGGCATCAGCGAGGAGACGGACGCGCTCGCCATCGTGGTGAGCGAGGAGCGGGGGCTCATTTCCGTGGCGCACAACGGCCGCCTCACGCGCTATCCCGACCTCTCGAACGACACGCGCAAGGCGCTCGTGCGCTTCATCGGCAAGGCCATCCCGCGCACGCGCACGCTCAACGAAGTCCTCACGGACTGGAT
>CAVEDG010000205.1:0-3541 GCA_963614205.1 bacterium
GGCCGCCGCGAGCGTCCTGCCGTCCGCCACCGTGACCGCGTCCGCCAGGCGGAACACCGCGTTCGCCTTCGTCGTCTCAAGACGCACCGTCGCATCCTCGGCCACCGCGACGGAGGCGAGATACCGCGTTGCATTCTGATCCGCCGCCGCCTCGGTCGCATGCCGCGTGTAGCGGAAGTTCGTGATGCGCGGCGTCGCCTGGCAGCCGCCGCAGCCCACGCCAAAGCCAAGCCAGGCGGAGGTGTCCTTCACGCTCGCGACGATGTCGCAGCCCGTGAAGACGTTCGTCACGCTCGTCGCGCCCTGCGCCATCACGCACGTGAGCGTCTTCTCCGCCGTGCGGTACGAAAGCGCGATGTCCGTCGTCTTGCCCGGCAGCTTGAGCGGCAGGTGGCTGTGGCCCTTTTTCGCGTAGTCCATCGAACCCGCCACGACGTAGTCAGGATTAGACTTGTTCCCCGGATAGAAGTACCACGCGATCGGGAAGCCGTTCTGGATGTCTGAGTAGCCGGCGCTGCCTGCGGATCCGCCCACGCACTGCGGCCCGCGCGGGTCATTGTGGAAGAACAGCGACACCGCGTCCGCCGGATTCCCGCCGTTGACCCACAGCGAGAACGAGCAGTCCCAGTCGCCGTCCACGCGCACGCGGTGGCGCAGCTGCGCCGTGGACTTGTGGTTCGACTCGTACTTGCCGATCTGGATGCCGTTTGCGAGGTAACGTCCGCTCGAATGCGAGAACGTCCAGCCATTCGGCGCGTCGCCCATCACGACATCTTCCTCCGTCTCGCGGCGCAGATGCAGGCCGCCGCCCGCAAGGCGCAGGGCCACGTGCGCGTTCGCGCCGTCGTCCACGAGACCAAGGTCGGCCGCACCCGTCTTCACAAGCGTGCCCGCGCCCGCGAAGCGCTCGAAGCCGAAGAAGCCCGGCGCCGCCGCGCGCCGCGCCGCAACGCCTTTGGAGGTGAGCGAGAAGTCGCTCACCACGTTTTCGGCGTAGTAGCCGCCCACCTGGCCGTTGAAGCGGATCTTCGCCCGCGTGTTGTTCGCGAGGATCGCCTTCATGTCCACATCCGTCAGCACGACCTGCCGCGTCAGCGCGCCATTCTGCTGCGAGAGATCCAGGGTCAGCGTCTGCGCCGCCTCGTCGTAGGAAAGCGTGACCTTCGCGGGTCCGTTCTTCACGAAGTCGATCGGGGAGAGATCCGTCAGGGACTGCTCCGCGTCCTTCACGCCGCGGCGATAGAACTTCAGCTGCGTCTTGCGGGTGTTCACCGTGTTCGTCATGCTCGTCGTTTCGTCCACCTTGGTGACCGTCCTGATGTCCTCGTAGTAGCGGAACTCGATCTGCAGACCGTTCCCGGAGGGATCGAGCATATACATTCTCATGAGATCCGCAGGTGGAGAGCTGTGCGCCCCCAGGTCGTACGTGAAGGCGAGGTTCCAATTGCCGCCCACGTCGTAGAGATTGACGGAGTCGGCCTGGCCGCTCGTGTTCTTTCCGTCGAGCTGGCGCGACGTGGCGAGCGAGCCGTCCTCCCGCCAGTACGCGCCGTCGGAAAGGCGCCAGAGGGACGGCTCCAGCGTAAGCGGCGCCGCGGGTGTACGGGCGTCTTCGACCTCCTCGACCGCGAGCGTGGCGCCGTCGGCGTAGTCGAGCCGGCCCATGAGGAAACCGTCCACGAGCTCGTTCGGCTTCACCGTCGCCGTGAACGTCTCGCCCGCGCCGAGCGTCTTCGCGCCGCCCACGCGCACGGTCTCCGCAACCATCGGCGCCTCCGACGCGATGCGAATGTTCGAGAAGGACATCGTGGAGGCCGCGCCGCCCGTACCGCCGCCGAACGAGAGATACGCCATGTTCGTGCCGATGCACGTGACGAGATCCACGTCGTGCGTCCACGCCGCCTCGTGGCCGTTGACGTCCAGCATCGTGAACGTTACGCGCTTCGCTGCGGCGTCATACGCGAGCCGGCAGCGGCACTTCTTCGCGTAGTCGGCGCTGGAGTAGACATAGCCGGCACCCGCCGTCAGGTTCTTCTCCACGAAGACTCCGCCCTCGCCAAAGCTGACGAAGTTGTAATAGACATTCACGTTCACGCCGAAGGAATTCGGCACGCCGGTGAAACCCGAGTGATCCGTCGTGCTCGTCGTCACGGCGGCGTCCTTCTTGAGGAACACCGTCCACTCTTCGCCCGCCGCCCATGTCGGGTAGGAGAGATACGTGTCGAAGGCGAGCGTGAAGGAGCGGTCCACGCGCACGGGCCGCGCCGTAAGCGCGATCGCGGAACCATAATCCACATCGGTGCCGTCGGTGACGTAGACGAAGCCGTCGGCCGTCCAACGGGCGTTTCCAAAACACGACCAGGAGCGCGCGCGTTCGAGACCGAAGGCGTCGAACTGCGCCGCGTCGGCGTTCACCGTCATCGCGCCGAGCGACATGTCGCCGGAGACTTCGAGCTTCGCGCCCTCATGGAGCGTAATCGCGCCCGTGAGCGCGTTCGTCCAGCCCTGCGGCGACACGCCCATGCGCAGCGTGCCCTCGCGCACCGTGACGGGCAGGGCGTTCGGCGCAAGCGTGAACACGCCCGCGCCCGTCTTCGTGATCGACGCACCCGCCGCGCCGCTCGTGGGCACGGCGCCAAGATGTCCGAAAACCGGCGTGTCGAACGTCACGCCGCCCGCGCCCACCGTGAACGCGCCCGTGTGCTGGTTGAACCAGTCGGCGATCATCCCCTTGTTGGACGTGGTGTAGGGCGCGATCGTGGCGTTGTCCACGAACACGTTACCCGCAGCGGTGCCGCCGTTGACGAAGCCCTTGTGCGTGGTGTCCATCTTGAGCGTGCCGCCGTTCGTGATGATGAGCGAATTGTTCTCGCGCAGATAGCCCGTGCAAAAGCCGAGCGTACCGCCGCACACCGTGACGGTGGAGGTCGCGGTGTCATAGCGCCCGATCTGAAAGCCGCTGTTGTTGTCGCGCCCGACTTTCTGGCTGCAGAGGAACGTGGCGCCCGGACCCACGTACACCTGTGGATCGCCCCGACCTTCGCCAATGTAGACGTTTCCGGGAATCGTCAATGACGCATTCTCGATGTTGAGGCGGGACCGGCCGAAATAGTTGCCCATGCCGTTCTGGTAGTTCATGCAGAGCGAGGAGAGCGTGACCGCCGCGCCGCCCGAGATGTTCATGGTCGCCGTGACGTCGTTCGTGGTCTGGCCCGTGCCGCGCGAGATGCAGAACCAACCGCTGTCATGCTTGACCTCGCCGCCCACGATGTCGAGCTGCACCGACTTCTGCGTGCGCGTGCCGATCCAGTCGATGTCCGAGAGCCGGTTCGTCTGCCCTTCGCCGCCGAGGATCACGCGGCCGTCGTTGATCGTGAAGACGGCGTAGCCGTTCGTGTTCGCGGTCTGGCCCGTCGCCTCGTTCCACGAGAGATCGCGCGCGTCCTCGTTGTTCGTCGCGCGGTTTCGGCCGAGCACGTTCGAGCTCGTGAGGCGCAGCGTGCCCGGACCGTCCTTGATGAACGCGCCGGAGGTCTGCGTG
>CAVEDG010000206.1:0-3521 GCA_963614205.1 bacterium
GGGCAGCGCCGCTACGTGGAATCGCTCTCCGCCTACGCGCGCCAGTTCCTCGACCAGATGCAGAAGCCAGACGTGGAGCACATCGAGGGGCTTTCGCCCGCGATCGCGATCGAGCAGCGCACGACGGGCGGCAACCCGCGCTCGATCGTGGCCACGGTCACGGAGATCCACGACTACCTGCGTCTGCTCTACGGCTCGGTGGGCGAGGCGCACTGCCCGAAGTGCGGCCGGCCCGTGCGCCGCCAGAGCGCGGAGCAGATCGTCGAGGCCCTGCTGCGCCTCGCCGCCGGCACGAAGGTCGTGCTCTACGCGCCCGTGGTGCAGGGCCGCAAGGGCCGCCACGAGGACACGCTCGCGGACATCACGCGCGCCGGCTTCGCCCGCGTGCGCGTGGACGGCGCCACCTATCCCATCGAGGAGGTGCCCGCGCTCGACAAGAAGAAGGCGCACTCCATCGACGTGGTCGTCGACCGCCTCAAGATCGCCGCGAAGACGGACGACCCCGCCTACGCCGCCTTCGTCACGCGCCTCACCGACTCCGTGGAGCTCGGCCTCAAGACCGGCCAGGGCCTCATCTACGCGGAGGCCCTCCCTTCCTCTGCGGCCTCTCCCGCACCAAGCACTCAGCACCAAGCACCAAGCACTCCGTCTCCGCTCGTCTTCAGCGAGAAGAACGCCTGTCCCGACTGCGGGCTGTCCTTCGAGGAACTGAAGCCGCGTTCGTTTTCGTTCAATTCGCCGTTTGGCGCGTGCCCCACGTGCGGCGGGCTCGGGTCGGTGTACTACTTCGACGAAGACCTCGTGGTACCCGACAAGACGCTGCCGCTGCGGTCGTGCATCCATCCCTGGCGGCGCGCGGGCCACATGGCGATCATGTACTACAACGAAGTGCTCGCCCACATCGCCAGGCAGTACCACGTGGATCTCGACACGCCCTACGAACAGCTGCCGGCGGATTTCCGCCACAAGCTCATGCACGGCTTCGACGACGATCTCGTGCTGCCCTGGCGCAAGGAGGACAAGCCCTTCGCCGGCGTGCTCGATTCCGTCAAGCGCATGATGGAGAACGCGGAGAGCGACGAACGCCGCGCGAAGTTCGAGGCCTACCGCAGCGAACGCGCGTGCCCCGCCTGCCACGGCGCGCGCCTCAGGCCCGAGGCCTGCGCCGCCACCGTCGCCGGCAAGACCATCGTCGAAGTCATGTCCATGCCCGTGAAGGATTCCGCCGCGTTCTTCGCGAATCTCCTCTCACAAGCCGACGCCTCCACGCTCGCGCCGGTAAAGGACATCTTGCGTGAGATCGTGAAGCGCCTCGGCTTTCTCAACGACGTGGGGCTCGACTATCTCACGCTTGACCGCGCGAGCGCGACGCTGTCGGGCGGCGAGATGCAGCGCATTCGCCTCGCCTCGCAGATCGGCAGCGGCCTTGTGGGCGTGCTCTACGTGCTCGACGAGCCCACGATCGGGCTGCACCCGCGCGACAACGAAAAGCTCATCGCGATGCTGCGCGCGCTGCGCGACCGCGGCAACACGGTGGTGGTGGTCGAGCACGACGGCGAGATGATGCGCACGGCCGACTGGATCCTCGACCTCGGGCCGGGCGCGGGGCGCGAGGGCGGCCGCGTCGTCTACCAGGGCGACTACCCCGGCCTCCTCGCCAGCCACACCCTCACCGCCGACTACCTCACCGGCCGCAAGGTCATCGCGCCACGTGCGCCCCTCTCCACCCCCGCACTCAGCGCCAAGCACCAAGCACCAAGCACTCAGCACGATCTGTCCATTTCCGGCTGCACCGAGCACAACCTCAAGAACATCACGGTCAAGATTCCGCTGGGCTCGTTCACGGTCGTCACGGGCGTGAGCGGCAGCGGGAAGTCCACGCTCATCGACGAGACGCTCAAGCGCGAGCTCATGCGGCGGTTCTACCACGCGAAGGCCGTGCCGGGCAAGTTCCGAAAGCTCACGGGCGTGGAGCACATCGACAAGGTGATCGAGATCGACCAGAGCCCGATCGGACGCACGCCGCGCTCGAACCCCGCCACCTACGTGGGCTTCTTCTCGGAGATCCGCGAGCTCTTCGCGCAGACGCCGGACGCCAAGGCGCGCGGCTACGGGCCGGGACGCTTCAGCTTCAACGTCAAGGGCGGCCGCTGCGAGACGTGTGGCGGCGACGGCGTGCGCAAGCTCGAGATGAGCTTCCTGCCCGACGTCTACGTGACGTGCGAGCAGTGCGGCGGCCGGCGCTTCAACAAGGAAACGCTCGAAGTGCGCTATGGCGGGCGCACGATCGCCGACGTGCTCGACATGACCGTGGCCGAGGCGTGCGAGTTCTTCGCGAAGGTGCCGCATCTCGCCACGAAGCTCAAGACGCTCGTGGACGTGGGCCTTGGCTATCTCGGCCTCGGCCAGGCGGCGACCACGCTCTCCGGCGGCGAGGCGCAGCGCATCAAGCTCGCCACCGAACTCTCGCGCCGCTCCACGGGCCGTACGCTCTACCTGCTCGACGAGCCGACCACGGGACTGCACTTCGACGACGTGGCGAAGCTCATGCGCCTGCTGCTGCAGCTGCGCGACGCGGGCAACACGGTGGTGGTGATCGAGCACAACGTGGACGTCATGCGCTGCGCGGACTGGATCATCGACCTCGGCCCGGGCGGTGGCGACGCCGGCGGCCGCCTCGTGTGCGAAGGCCCGCCCGCGAAGATCAAGGCCTGTCCCGAAAGCGAAACCGGAAAGTTCCTGTGATGAACAACGAAGCGCTCTTCACCGTCCGCGATCTGCACGTCACCTACCGCCGGCCCGGCGAGAAGCCGCTGGAGGCGGTGAAGGGCGTGAGCTTCACGCTCGCGGCCGGCGAGACGCTCGGTATCGTGGGCGAAAGCGGCAGCGGGAAGTCCACGATCGCCAAGGCGCTCATGCTGCTGCAGCCCGCGAGCGGCGGCGAGATCCTCTTCTGCGGCCGGAACATCGCGCAGTTCGACCGCGCGGCCCGCGCCGCCTATCGGCGCGACGTGCAAATGGTCTTTCAGGACGCGGTGGGCTCGCTCAATCCGCGCATGACCGTGCGCCAGACCCTTGCCGAGGCGCTGCGCCACGCGGCCGGTTCCCGGTTTTCGCCCGACGCCCTGCTCGACGTCGTGGGGCTTTCGAAGGCCGTGCTCGACCAGTATCCGCGCGAGCTTTCCGGCGGCCAGTGCCAGCGCGCCTCCTTCGCGCGCGCGCTGGCGGTGGAGCCGCGCGTGCTCGTGGCGGACGAACCCGTCTCCGCGCTCGACGTCTCCGTGCAGGCGCGCATTCTGAATCTGCTGCGCGAGCTGCGGCGCAATCTGGGGCTTTCCGTGATTCTCATTGCGCACGATCTCGCCGTGGTGCGCAACGTATGCGACCGCGTGTGCGTGATGCACCGGGGGCTCTTCGCCGACGTCGGCCCCGCGGAAGCCGTCTTCGCGCATCCGCAGAGCGCCTACACGCGCGACCTCCTCGCCGCCGTGCCCGACGTCGCCCGCGAACTCGCCCGCCGC
>CAVEDG010000207.1:0-3514 GCA_963614205.1 bacterium
CTGCATCTCGACATCGACGCGCGCGGCCGCGCCGCCTTCCGCGTCCTGGCGCCCCGCACGGCGGGCGCGAAGCCCACGCCCCTCGCGGGCGCGGCGCTGGTCGCGGCCGTGCGCGACGTGCTGTGGTTCAAGGACGACGTCGAGCCCGACGGCGCGACGCGCCTTGTGCCCTCCCTGCCCAATCTGCTCATGTTCCTCTCCGACGTGCGCGGGCGCCGCCTGAAGCCGGGCGTGTTCCTGAGCGCGGACGCGCTGCGCGCGGCGGCCGTGTTCCGCGCCGCCGCCGCCACCGTGGCCGCGGGGCTGTATCTGCCCACGCTCGAGGAGGAGGCCGCGAAGAAGGGCGCGCCCGCCGTCTTCCACGCGCGCTGGCGCCCCACGCGCCTGCCGCCCGAGGCCACCGACGCCGCGGCGTTCTTCGCGCGCTGCGTGGACGGCCTCGCGCGCCGCGCCGGACGTTCCGCGCTCGAGGACGGCTCCGGCCAGCCGACGACGCCGCACGACGCCTGGCTCGCCGCGCTGCGCCGCGACGACGACGCCGTGCGCTGGCCCGACGCGGCCGCGCTGCGCGCGCTCGTGCAGGCGCTGGCCGCCTGGCGCGCGCCGCTCGCCGTCTCGGCGGCCGACCGCGCCGCGCTGTGCTTCCGTCTGCGCGCGCCCGCCACGGCCGACGGCGCGTGGCATCTCGAAATCGCCGCCATCCCCGCCACGCGCCTCGGGCTCGTCGCGCTCGGGCAGGCGGCCGTGCTCTATCCGCCGCTGCGGTCGCTGCACGGCACCGTGGCCGAACTCTCGCGCGCCGACGCCGAAAGCTTTCTGCGCATTGGCGCGCAGGCGCTCACGGCGGCCGGGTTCGCCGTGGAGATGCCGCCGGGCGTGACGGGCGAGCACCTCGCCGCCGAGGCCGACCTCGCGCCCACGCCCGCCGCCGCGAAGAATCCGCAGGCCGTGCTGAAGCCCGTGGCCACGAAGCTCACGATCCGCGTGGACGGCGAGGTCGTGACGGAACGCGAACTCCAGTTCCTGCTCGACCAGGGCACGTCGCTCGTCTTCTTCCGCGACCGCTGGATCGAGGTGGACCGCTACGTGCTGCGCGAGGCGCTGCGCGCGCTGCAGGCCGCGAAGGGCAAGAACCTCGGCCTCGCGCAGGCGGCCTCCTTCGCATTCGGTTCCGGGCGCGTGGGGCGGCTGCGCATCGCGCGCGTAAAGGCGCATGGCTGGCTGCGCGGGCTGCTCGGCGAGCTGCGCGGCGACCAGCAGTTCCGCGAGCTTCCGCCGCCCAAGGGCCTCCAGGGCACGCTGCGCGACTACCAGGTGCGCGGCATGTCGTGGCTCGCCTTCCTCACGAAGTGGGGCTTCGGGCCGTGCCTGGCGGACGACATGGGCCTTGGCAAGACCATTCAGACGATCGCCTACATCCTGCACGGGCGCGAACAGGCGAAGGCCACCGGCGCGCAGCCGCCGCCCGCGCTCGTGGTCGCCCCCGTGTCCGTGACGACGAACTGGGTGCGCGAGTTCAAGAAGTTCGCGCCCGGGCTCAAGGTGCTGCTGCACCAGGGCGCCGCGCGCGCCGCGGGCAGTTCCTTCCTGATGGCGTGCCGCGAGGCGGACGTGGTCGTCACGGGCTATGCGCTGCTCGTGCGCGACTACCGCGACTTCGCGGCCGCGCGCTTCTCCACGCTCGTGCTCGACGAGGCGCAGAAGGTGAAGAACCCCGACACGCGCGCCGCCCGGGCCGTGCGCGGGCTCGAAATTCCCGCGAAGGTGGCGCTCACGGGCACGCCCTTCGAGAACAGCGCCGCCGACATCTGGTCGCTCGAGGAGATCCTCAATCCCGGCCTGCTCGGCGAACGCAAGGACTTCGACGAGGCGTTTACGCGCACGATCCGCGAAGACGCCCACAACGGCGCGGCCGCGCGGCTGCGCCACATCCTCGAGCCGTTCATGCTGCGGCGCCTCAAGACCGATCCCGCCGTGGCGGCCGAGCTTGGCGAGAAGCGCGAGGTGCGCGAATACTGCGCGCTCGCGCCCGAACAGCGCCGCGCCTACGAGGACGCCCTTGCGACGTTCCGCGAGGACGCCTCCGCCGGCGAGCCGTCGCACGGCCGCATTCTCGCGCTGCTCACGGAGCTCAAGCTCATCTGCGACGGCGCGGGCAAGTTCGCCCGCCTCGACGAACTCGTGGCGGAGATCTTCGCCGCGGGCGAGAGCTGCCTCATCTTCACGCAGTACGCGAAGGTGGGGCGCGAGATCCGCGCGCATCTGCAGGAGACGTTCGGGCGTCTCTTCCCGTTCCTGCACGGCACGCTCGCGCCCGCGCGGCGCGACGCCGAGATCGCCGCGTTCAACGACGACCCCGAGCCGACCGCGTTCATCCTGTCGCTCAAGGCCGGCGGCTTCGGCCTCAACCTCACGCGCGCCACGCACGTGATCCACTTCGACCGCTGGTGGAATCCCGCCGTCGAGAACCAGGCCACCGACCGCGCGCACCGCATCGGCCAGACGAAGACCGTGTTCGTGCACGTGTTCATCTGCGCGGGCACGCTCGAGGACCACATCGACACGCTGCTCGAATCGAAGCGCTATCTGGCGGACGAGGTCGTCACGGGCGGCGAGGCGTTCCTCTCGCGCATGGACGCGCGCGAGTTCGAGCGCATCGTGGATCTCGAAGACGGCGCCGCCGCGCCGACCGAAGACGACGAGGAGGTGGAATCGTGAGCCACAAACGCTATCCCCTGCGCGTGGCGCGCGCGGCGCATGGCATCCGCATGCAGGATCTGCGCGCGCTCGTGCGCGGCTCCTGGTGGGCGCGCCGCTGGATCGCCGCGCTGGAGGCCATGCGCCTCGGGCCGCGCCTCGGCCGCGGCCGCCAGTACGCCATGGCCGGCCAGGTCACGGATCTCATGCTCGACGGGCCGCACGTGGAGGCCACCGTGCAGGGCTCGCGCACGGAGGCCTACCGCATCGGGCTCGACTTCACCGCCGTGTCGGGCGACCGCGTGGCGCAGGCGCTCAGGGCCGAGCCCATGCTGCTCGCGCGCCTGCTCACGGACGATCTGCCCACGGAGGTGGAAAGCCTCTTCCGCGAAATCGCCGACCTGCCGCTCTTTCCGCGACCGGGTCCGCAGGGCAAGACGCCCGAAGGCAAGACGATCTTCGACGTGAAGATGTCGTGTTCGTGTCCCGACTGGGCGCGGCCGTGCAAGCACATCGCGGCCGTGCTGCTCATCCTCGGCGAGGAAGTGGCGCGGCGGCCGGCCACGCTGCTCGCCCTGCGCGGCGTGGATCTCGACGATCTCGTGCCGTCCGGGCCCGCGCAGGATCGGGGCGTGTGCGCGGTGGCGGGCGACCTGCCCGAACTGCGCGGCGTGGAGACGGACGCGGTGGAGAACCCCGCGCCGCTGCTGCGCCGGCTCGGGCCGGTGCCGTTCTGGCGCGGCGACGCGCGCTGCCTCGACGCGCTCGGCCGCGTCTACCGCCGCGTGCGCCCCATCGCGCTGGAGGGCGCGCGCGG
>CAVEDG010000208.1:0-3513 GCA_963614205.1 bacterium
GCGTCGCCTCGAAGCCGTGCGCCATCTTGTCCTTGTAGCTGTGGCAGCGCTCGAGCAGGCCCATCGGCGTGAGGCACGAGAGATACCACGCGAGCTCCTGCACCTCCGGCACGTCGCTCTGGCGGTAGACCACCGACTTCGCGGGGTCGAGACCGCAGGCGAGATAGTCGAGCGCCACGTCGCGCGTGGCCGCGCGCAGCGTCTTGCCGTCGCGCACCGTGGTCATGGCGTGGAAGTTCGCGATGAACATGAAGTTGCCGCCCTTCTCCTGAAGGTCGAACATCGACTTCATGGCGCCGAAATAATTGCCCCAGTGCAATTTGCCCGAGGGCTGAATGCCCGTTAGAATCCGCATGTTTCCTAGTCTCCAAATGGAAGATATAGTTTACCGCATTCGGGCGCGGATTTCAAGGGTCGACCGCGCCACTTGACGAACGCGCGACATTGGAGTATTCTATTCACTTGCTTTCTTTCTACGACAAACAGAGACAAACCAGGAACAGACGATTATGGCAGATGAAAACAGTTTTGTGTCCTTTTTGTGCGTCTCCTGCCATCAGGAACTCGAGGCGCCAAGCGACATGATCGGGCAGGCGGTCGAGTGCCCCTCCTGCGGCGCGCACCTCGTGGTGATGCCGCCCGAGCCGGACGCTTCCGCGCAGGCGCAGCAGGACGCCAACAAATCCCGCACCATCCGCATCGAGCTGGGCGACCTCTGAGCGCGAGGCCATGCCGCCGGCCGTCCTCATCGTCTCCTCGTCGCGCGTCCATCTCGACGCGGCGGAAATTCTCCGCATCCAGGACACCGTCGCGGCGCTCCTCAGAGAGGGTTTCACGGTGGATGTTCTCGTGCCGCGCGTCTCTCCGCTCTTCTCGGCCACGCTTCCCGCCGGCGCGCGCGTGTTCACCGCGCCGCGCGTGCCGCTCTGCGGCCATCCGCCGGCGCGGCCTTCCGTGCGGCGCTTCCTCGTGCGGCTTGTGCTGTTCCTGCGCGGCTACTCGCTCGTGACCCGCCGCGCCTACGCGGCGCTGCACGGCTTCAACGACGGCGCCCTCGTCGCGCGCGCGCTGGATCGCGTCACGCTGCGGGCGCTTCCCTACGTGGCGGAGATCCTCTCGCCCCTTTCCTCGCCCGGCTTCTTCAAGGGCCCGCGCGCGGCGCTTGCCCGCCTCGGCGAACGCGGCGCACTGCGCCATGCCGCCGCGATCATCCTCGCCGATGAAGACGTGCGCGCGCGTCTGCCGCGCCGCGTTCCCAAGGCCCGCCTCGCGGTCATCCCCGATCCGCACGCGGACTTCGCGCCGGAAACCTTCACCTACGCCGAGTTCGCCGACGCCCTGCGCCGCGTCTACGACTACGTGCTGCGTCCCAAACGGACTTCGAAATGAGTACATCGCCCTCCAAGAACAAGAAGCCCAAGGCCGCGCCGCCGCGCTCCCCTCTGCGCCGGCTGGCCCGCCTCACCTCGTGCGCGTGCGCGCTCGCCTGGCTCGTGCTGGCTGCCGCGGGCGACCTCTACGTGCACCATTCGCCCGCGTGGCTCGCCGAACACCGCAGCCCGTTCACCGCGCCGCTGGAATACTTCGGCGACCAGGCCGCGTTCTTCACGGACGCGCTGGGCTGGACGGGCCGCGACGCCGTCAACACGCCCGACGATCCGCCGCCCGAGGGCGAGATCACCTTCGCCGGCGATCCCGTGCGCACGGGCGCACCCGCGCCCGCCGACCTCGTCACGCTCGACCGCGGCGAATTCCGCATTGGCTGGTCGCCTTCGCTGCGCCGCCCCGTGTGGGCCGCCTACCACGTGCCGCGCAAGGCCGCGTTCGACGCCGGCAAGCGGCCGAACTTCCAGCGCGACCGCAGCGTGAAGTCCGCGCCCGCTCCGCGCGACTATGAACGCTCCGGCTACGACCGCGGCCACCTCGTGCCCAACCACGCCATCGTCACGCGCTTCGGGCCCGAGGCCCAGCGCAGAACGTTCCTCATGACGAACATCGCGCCGCAGAAGCCCAACCTCAACCGCGGACCCTGGCGCGAAATGGAACAGTGCATCGCCGACCTCTGGACGGCCAAGTACGGCGAACTCTGGGTCGTCGTGGGCGCGGTTCCCGCCAAGACGCGCGCCACGCTCGCCTCCGCCGCGATCGACGTGCCCGAGAAGTACTACATGGTGATTGCCTCGCAGACCGAGGACAGCGTGCGCCTGCTCGCCGTGCTCTTCGACCAGACCGTCGACCGCTGGGCCTACCCGCGGCGGCACATCGTCTCCGTGGACGAACTCGAACGCCTCACGGGCCTCGACTTCTTCCCGAACATGCAGAAGAGCCTGCAGACGGCGCTGGAGGCGGACGTGCCCACGCGCCTCTGGCCCGTCCGCGCGATCGACATTCTCAAGCTGATTCTCGTGCGCCTTTCGTAACGCGACGGCCCCTACCGCGCGCCGCGCCCGGCAAAGCGGCCGCGCGAGAGGCAACCCGCGAGCAGCATGAGCGCAAGGCCGGGCACGAGGAACCAGCCAAAGCGCTCCGTGGCGCGCAGTTCCTCCTCCTCGGCCTGTTCCTTGGCCGCGACCTGGCGCAGGAAGCGACGGTAGATTGCGCCAAGCGTCGTCTCCGCCGTGCCGGCCGTGGCGAGCGGCACGTAGCGTCCGCCGCTCGCGCGCGCGATTTCCACAAGAGCCTTCTCCTCGAGCTTCGTCGTCACGGCCGCGCCCTTGTACTGCTGGGCGCCCGTGCCGGACGCATCGGGGATCTCGCTGGCGCGCTTGGGATCGCCCAGCCCCACGGTGAAGATCGGGATGTTGCGCTTCGCCGCCGCGCGCGCCGCGTCGAGCGCGTTGCCGCGCAGGTCGCCGCCGTCGGAGATGAGCAGAATCGCGTTGTGGTCGTCCGCCGCCGGATCGAGCGCCTCCAGCGCGGTCTTGATCGCGCTGCCGAGATCGGTCTCGCCGCGCGGCGCGGATTCGGGCGACGCGCCCTCCAGAGCCGCGCGCAGAAACCCGTGATCCGTCGTGAGCGGGCAGAGCAGCGCGCCCGTTCGCCGGAACGCCACAAGAGCACATCGGTCGCCTTCGAGCGAGTCGATGAGATCCACGATGTCCGCCTTCGCGCGTTCGAGGCGATTCGGCCGCACGTCGGTGGCGAGCATCGAGCGCGACACGTCGAGGGCCACGACCACGTTGCGCGCGCGCGCCTGCAGCCGCTGTTCCGAATGGCCCCACTGCGGGCGCGCCGCCGCGAACACCACGAGCAGCAGGCCCGCGAGCACGAGCGCCGCCTGCACGCGGAAGAGCCGCGGAGAGCGCGGCATCAACCGCGCCCGCAGCGCCGGCGCCACGAAACCGTCCAGACGCTTTTCCACGCGCGCGCGCAGCCACAGCCACGCCGCGCCCATGATCGGTACCAGCGCCAGCAGCGCCAACATCCACGGATAGACAAATTTCATCGTTTTCGACCTTGCGTTACAGATCGCCGAGTTCGACCTTGACGTCGTTCGTTTCGGCGGCGGACGTC
>CAVEDG010000209.1:0-3496 GCA_963614205.1 bacterium
GACGGGGTCGTCCGTTCCTGTCGGTGATTCGTTGGCGTGATCGTCTGCCCCATCGGCGCGTTGAAGCCGTAGGTTCTCGGATCTGAGAACCCATCACACACGCGAAAGCCTACTCCTCGGCCTTGAGGTAGCGCAGGAGCTCGTCGCAGCGGTTGATGCGGATGGTGTAGGGCGCACC
The DNA here is from genome assembly GCA_963614205.1 of bacterium. Taxonomy (GTDB): domain Bacteria; phylum Verrucomicrobiota; class Kiritimatiellia; order RFP12; family UBA1067; genus RUG572. Next base: position 179 of record CAVEDG010000209.1, read on the forward strand.
GCGCAGGACGCCGAAGCCGTAGGTGCAGAACGCGCCCTTCACGCCCGCGTTCGCCGCGCACTCGAGATCCGTCCAGCTGTCGCCCACCATCCAGTCGTGGGAGGAGAGGCGATGGCCGCGCAGACGCGCCGCGCACTCGCGCAGCGGCTGGGCGGAGGGCTTCATCTCCGCGCAGTCCCCGCCGGCGACCACGCCCGCGCCGAAGGAGCGCGCGATGCCGAGCTTCTCGAGAATCGCGCACGTGGCGAAGCGCGGCTTGTTCGTGTTCACGCCGAGCAGCCAGCCGCGCCGCTCGAGCTCCGCCAGCGTCTCGCGCACGCCCGGATAGAGCGTGACGGTCTCGCAGCAGTGCTCGGCATAGTGGCTCATGAAGATCTCCACCAGCGCCTCCTCGCCCGCGCGCTCGGGGATCGCGTGGTCGAGCAGATGGCGCGCGCCCTGGCCCACGAAGCCCATCACCGTGTCGACGGGCAGTTCCGCGAGACCCAGGTCGCGCCGCGTGTGGTTGACGGTCGCCGCCAGATCGGCCTTGGAGTCGATCAGCGTGCCGTCCATGTCGAAGAAAACCGCATTCATGACAGATTGTAGGCGCTTAATGGCTTTGAGTGCTTGGTGCCTAGTGCTTGGTGCGGAAGGGAAATAAAATTTTGCACTATCCTTCTTTCTCCGCACCCGGCACTCAGCACTCAGCACCAAGCACCAAGCACCAAGCACTCAGCACTCAGCACTCAGCACCAAGCACTCCGCTTAAAGTGTCCTCTCAGCACTTAATGGCCGCGTGGTAGCTCTGCAGCGAGCGCACTTCGCCCTTGCCCTCGCGCGCGGCGCGAATGCCCTCGCTGGCGGCGAGCGCGGCGGCCGTGGTCGTGAGATAGGGCACGCGGTACTTGATCGCCGCGCGGCGGATCGAGCTGTCGTCCGCGCGCGCGTCGCGCCGGCCCGACGGCGTGTTGAGGATCAGGCACACCTGGCGGTTCTTGATGAAGTCGAGCACGTCCGGGCGGCCCTGGCCGATCTTCGCGACCATCGTGGCGGCCACGCCGCGCTCCCACAGGAACTTGACCGTGCCCTCGGTGCCGACGATCTCGAAGCCGAGATCCACGAAGTTCTTCACCGCCTGCGCCGCGTCGTCCGTCTTCGCGGAGAGCGACACGAGCACCTTGCCGGGCTTCGTGGGCAGCGGCAGGCCGGCCGCCTCCTGCGACTTGTAGTAGGCGAGGCCGAACGTGTCCGCAAGCCCCAGCACTTCGCCCGTGGAGCGCATTTCCGGCCCGAGCACGGGATCGACCTCCGGGAACTTCTCGAACGGCAGCACGGCCTCCTTCACGCCGTAGTACGGCACCACGTGGCGGCGGTCGAGCCCCAGGTCCTCCACCGTCTCGCCGAGCATGAGGCGCACGGCGATCGGCGCCATCTGCGTGCCGGCCACCTTCGAGACGAGCGGCACCGTGCGCGACGCGCGCGGATTGGCCTCGATCACGTACACCTTGTCGTTCTCGATCGCGAACTGCATGTTCATGAGGCCCACGACCTTGAGCTCCTCCGCAATGCGGCGCGTGTAGTCGAGGATCGTGGCCTGGTTCTTCTCGCTGATCGAGACGGGCGGCAGCACGCACGCGGAATCGCCCGAGTGCACGCCCGCCAGCTCCACGTGCTGCATGATCGCGGGGATGAACACCTTCCGGCCGTCCGACAGCGCATCCGCCTCGCACTCCAGCGCGTGGCACAGGAAGCGGTCGAGGTAGAGCGGCCGGTCGGGCGTCACGCCCACGGCCTTGGCCACGTATTCGCGCAGCATCTGCTCGTCGTGGATCACCTCCATGCCGCGGCCGCCGAGCACGAACGACGGACGGATGATCAGCGGATAGCCGAGATCGGCCGCGACCTTGAGCGCGCCTTCGATGTCGCTCGCCATTTCGCTTTCCGGCATCGGAATGCCGAGGCGGTTCATGATGGAGTGGAAGCGGTCGCGGTCTTCGGCGGCGTCGATCGAATCGACCGAGGTACCGAGGATGTTGCAGCCGGCCTCCGCCAGGCCGCGCGCGATGTTGAGCGGCGTCTGGCCGCCGAACTGCACGATCACGCCCAGCGGCTTCTCCGCGCGGTAGATCTGCAGCACGTCCTCGAGCGTGACCGGCTCGAAGTAGAGGCGGTCCGACGTGTCGTAGTCCGTCGACACGGTCTCGGGATTGCAGTTGACCATGATCGTCTCGAAGCCGCGCTCGCGCATGGCCAGCGCCGCGTGCGTGCAGCAGTAGTCGAACTCGATGCCCTGGCCGATGCGGTTCGGGCCGCCGCCGAGGATCATGATCTTCTTCTTCGCGCCGTCCGAGGCCGGCACCTCGCTCTTCGTGCCGTTGTAGGACGAGTAGTAGTACGCCTCGTCCTCCACGCCCGAGACCGGCACCGCGTGCCACGTCTCCACGCAGCCGAGCGCCTCGCGGCGTTCGCGCACGGTCTTCTCCGGCACCTTGAGCAGCTGCGAGAGGTACTTGTCGCTGAAGCCGTCCTTCTTCGCCTGCACGAGCAGGTCGTCCGGCGGCAGCGTGCCCTTGTAGGCGAGGATCTTCTCCTCTTCCTGCACGAGCTCGCGCATCTGCTGCACGAAGTAGGCCTTCACGCCCGTGAGCGAGAAGATCTGCTCGTCCGTCGCGCCCTTGCGCAGCGCCTCGTACATCTGGAAGTGGCGCTCGCTGTTCGGCACGGCGAGCAGGTGCAGCAGCTCGTCGAGCGTCTTCTCGTGGAAGTCCTTCGCGAAGCCCAGGCCGGCGCGGCCGCGCTCGAGCCCGCGGATCGCCTTCTGCAGAGCCTCCTTGTAGTTCTTGCCGATGGACATCACCTCGCCGACGGCCTTCATCTGCGTGCCGAGGTGGTCTTCCACCGCGCGGAACTTCTCGAACGCCCAGCGCGCGAACTTGAGCACCACGTAGTCGCCGCTCGGCGTGTACTTCTCGAGCGTGCCGTCGCGCCAGTAGGGGATCTCGTCCATCGTCATGCCCGCGGCGAGCTTGGCCGAGACGAGCGCGATCGGGAAGCCCGTCGCCTTGGAGGCGAGCGCGCTGGAGCGGCTCGTGCGCGGATTGATCTCGATGATGACCACGCGGCCCGTCTTCGGATCGTGCGCGAACTGCACGTTCGTGCCGCCGATCACGCCGATCGACTCCACGATCTTGAAGGCGTCGCGCTGCAGACGCGCCTCGAGCTCCTTGGAGATCGTGAGGAACGGCGCCGCGCAGAAGCTGTCGCCCGTGTGCACGCCCACCGCGTCGATGTTCTCGATGAAGCACACCGCGATCATCTGGTTCTTCGCGTCGCGCA
>CAVEDG010000210.1:0-3492 GCA_963614205.1 bacterium
GCGTTACAGATCGCCGAGTTCGACCTTGACGTCGTTCGTTTCGGCGGCGGACGTCTCCTCGTCGTCCTGGGCGTCCCACGCCTCGCGCGAGCTCGTGGGCAGATAGCGGTAGTAGACCATGAGCTGCTGCGTGACGTAGCAGGTGGTGATGATCTCCATGCCGGTCTTGTCGCGGCTGACGTGCATGTCCTCGCACGTCCAGTAGCCGATGTCCTTGGGCTCGCCCTTCTGATTCTTGTAGCCGGTGTCCTTGAGAATGTGCTGGCCGCCCACGTAGGTGCGCACCATCTCGCGGTTCCAGTTCGTCCAGCGCTTGCCGCCGGCGTTGAAGAACACCATCGTGGCCCAGTAGTTGCCGCGCACGGGGCAGCAGGCGATGTCGGAGGTCGAGAGCGTGGGCGGCGTCCATTCGTCGTCGAGGATCTGCAGGGTCTTCTCGATCACGGGATGCTTGATCGCGCCGAGATACTGCATGGCCACCACGCCGACCATGTAGTGCCACATGCCGGTGCGGCGGTAGTTGGGTCCGGGCGGGCCCCAGTGGTCGTCGGAGAAGCCGCCGAGGCGCGTGTTGGCCTGGTGCAGGAAGCCTTCCTTGAGCTTCATCAGCGCCTTGTCCATGTTCGGAATCCTGAGGCGGCTCATCTTCGCGCTGCGCAGGGCCATCGTCTGGAACGTCATCGGCAGCAGACGCGGCAGTTCGTCCTTCGAGAAGTCGTGCGGCGGCCCCCAGTGCGTCTCGGCGAGGCGGTTGGCCATCGCGTTGATGCGCTCCTCGGCGATGGGCTTGAGGTTCGGGTTGCGCGCCATGCCGTAGGCCTCGGCGAGGGCGTGGGTCTCGGCGGCGTCGAGGTTCTTGTTGCGCATCAGGTACTCGATGCCCTTCTGGATCGTGACGCCGAACTCCTTGGTGAGCGAACCCGGCTTCTCGCCGTGCGAGAGGAACGTGAGGATCGCCAGGCCCGTGGGGCGCATGTAGTCGGCGCCGGACTGCCCGGGCCAGCTGCCGTCCTTGTTCTGCTTCGTCTTGAGCCAGCGCAGGGCGCGCATCACGGCGGCCTCGGTCTGGGCGTTGCCGCCGAAGTGGCGCAGCGACTTCGCGCGCGCCGCGGCCGAGCGCGTCTCGCCGAACACGCTGCGCATCTTCACGGGCGACTTCACCGTCATCACCACGTCCACGTTGTTGACGGCGGGCGCGGTCGCGGCGGTGGGCGCCGCCTCGGGCACGGGCGCGTCGAGCGTGGGCGACACGCTCGTATCCATCGTGAACTCCATGTCCACCTGTTCCATGTCGAGGTCGTTCGAGAGTTCCTCCGCCGGCGCCTCTTCAAGCGTCTCCTCCTCGTCGGCCGCCACGATCTGGATGTTGCGCAGCGTCTTGTCCTGCGCCGTGGGGATCGTGCACACGAAGAGGATCGCGATGACGATCGCCGGGAAGATCGTGGCAAGCACGGGCGCCATCAGGCGCTGCAGCTCCACGAGCGCTTCCTTGTACTCGGGGGACGAATGCGGCCGGCCAAGGCCCGTGAGCAGGATCTTCAGACGCTTCCCCAGGGTCGGCGTCTCGAACATCTCGTCGATCTTCTCGAGCCGCTCCTGCTCTTCCTCGATGTCGGGTTCCGTCACTTCGCACCTCCCGCGTTCTCGGGCTTCTTCTCCGTCTGGTACATCACGTCGATCGCGATGTTGCCGAGCTTGGCGCTCTGGCCGCGCTTGTTCTTGCCCGCCGCCTTCACGACGACCTCGTTGCGCCCGAACTTGAGCGCCGAGACCGGCATCTCGTACTGCTGGCTGCCCGCGATCTTCTTGATCAGCTTCACGGGCTTGCCGTTCACGGTCACCGTGACCTGGATGCCGCTCGGCACGGAGGCCTCCGTCGTCACGATCACGCGCGAGGGCCGGTGCTTCTTGAGGTCGTCCCACACGTACACGCCGTACTTGACGGGCGCGGCCTTGACCGTGACCGGTGCGCCGGAGAGGAGCTGCTCGCGCGTGCAGAACTTCTGGCCGTCCTGCACCACGCGGCGCGCGAGGTCGTTGTTGCGGTAGCACACGTGGTAGCGCTTGTTCGCGACGGCCACGTCCTTCGGCCCGCCGCACACGCAGTGCAGGCCATAGCGGATCCAGTGGTAGGGATTGTGGTACATCGCGCCGGACGCGCCGGCCACGGCCGCCTCCTGCAGCCGCGCGCGGAACGTCTCGGGCGCGTGGCGGCGCAGCGTGGGCCGCTCGTCGTCGTTCTGGTAGCCCGAGTCGTTGCCCACCCAGATGCCGGATTCGTCAAAGCACGGGTAGAACGGAATGCCGCTCTTCTTCGTGATCTCGGCCATGTAGGAATAGGGGTTCAGCTCGATCGGCCCGCCGGAGACGATGAAGTCGACCAGCCTCTGTTCCATCCACGCCTCCAGGTCGATGCCGATCGCCTTGCAGAACGGCAGCGAATCCGGCACGCGCACGGCAAGCAGGATCGGCTTGCCCTTCTTGTCGCCGGCCGCGACCACCGCCGCGCGGATGGCCGTCATCATGTCCGTGAGCGCCTGCCATTCCTTCGCGCCCACCTTCTCGCCCCACGCAGCGGACTTGAAGAGCGTAGGCGCCGTCATGAAGTCGATCATGAGACCGTCGATGTCGTAGCCCGCGGCGATCTCCTTCGCGTTGGCGATGAACGTGGTGCGCACGCTCGCCTTGCCGTAGTCCACGGCCGTCTTGCACGCGAACGGCGGGTCGCCCGCCTCGCCGGGGTCGGACATCAGGTCGCCGGGATGCTTGTCCTTCCAGGGACTCCAGAAGTAGTTGTCCCAGTACACCACCGACTGCCCCTTCTTCGTCTTGTAGCTGTGCTCGTTCTGGTTGACGGGCAGGGCGGCGAAGACTTCCTTCTTGTTCTTGCGCGCCCAGTTGATCGCCTCCTTGAGCGGATCGGTGCCGGCCTTGACGAACTCCGGAATCGCGTTGCGGATGCCGCGCATCCAGTTCGACTCGTCGCCCGGCTGCACCGTGGGCATCGTGGCGGACGGAATCTTGGCGGAAAGATGCGCGAAGGAGCCGATCGGCGCATACACGAGCGTGTCGATCGGCGCGGGCGTGCGCAGCAGCGCGTTCAGGCGGATGTTCCAGAAGCCCTCCGGCGAATAGGGCGCCCCCTTGGGATAGTAGGCGGCGTCGAACCCGGTGGCGTAGTACATGATGTCGCGCTTGCGCGTGAGGGCGGCCTTGCGCGCCGCCGCGTCGTCCGCGCACGCGCCCCACGCGAGGCACGCCGCGCCCGCGCAGAGGGTCAGACTCTTCAAGATTCTCGTTGTCGTCATGTCGGTCTCCGATGCACGCGCCGGGCCGGTCGAGGGCCTGAAGCGCGTGTTCGAAAGATGAAACGCCTGAACCGACGGTTCGGTTCAGGCGCGCGCGCGTTTTTTTCGCGCTTTTTCCTACGAGCGCTTGGAGAGCACGTCGCGCTCGTACCTGAGCACGTCCGCCATCCACGTCTCGTCCGCC
>CAVEDG010000211.1:0-3452 GCA_963614205.1 bacterium
AGGTCTTGAGGGTGTCTTCGTCAATCGGGCCGAAAATCTTTCCCGACGTGTTCTTTACGTACCACATAACGTTATCCTGTGTAGAGATCAGTGCTGTTTCTTCTGCGCGGGCAGCAGCCGGTCGACGAGGTCCTTCACGCCCGCATGGTGCCAGGCGTCGAGCGCGAGGCGGCGGCCGTCGCGGGCGAGGAACACGATGATGCCTTTCTTCTCCCACCGCGCGTCGTCCACGCCGCAGATGTCGGCGAAGCGGAGCGGCCCGCCGCGCAGGCCCGGACCCCAGATCTTCTCGTCGTCCCATTCGACCACGTGCCTCCGGTTCGCCCACACGCGCGTGGCGATCACGAGCGCGGCCGCGCCGAGCAGCGCGGCGAAGCTGTACTGGAACTCCACGGTGGTGTGGTGCCCGGCGTCGGGGGGCAGATTCGGGTAGACGAAGACCGCGTCGTAGAGGAACCAGGCGGCAAGCCCGGCGAAGAGGGCGGCCACGCCCAGGTGGCGCATCGCGTATTCACGGTTGAGGGTCAGCTTCATGGAGGACGCTCCTTCAGGACAGTTCGGCGATCGGGATTTTGCGCGGGGCTCCGGGGATGTCGGCCACGAAGCGGGGCAGGCCGAGGCCGCCGATGCGGGCCGCGCAGTCGCGCTCGATCTCCAGCGCGCGCTCGAGCGGCACGCGGAAATGCGAAATGCCCGCGACGGGATCGCACATGAACACGTAGTAGGGCCGCACGCGCGCGCGCTGCAGGGCGCGGAAGAGGTCGAGCAGCGCCTCGGCGGAATCGTTCACGCCGGCGAGCAGCACGGTCTGGCACGACACGGGGATGCCGGCGCGCACGAGGTTGCCGCACGCGGCGACGGCCTCGGGCGTCACTTCGTCCGCGCAGTTGAACTGCGTGTTGACCCACACCTTGCCGCTGCGGCCGAGCATGGCGGCGAGCTCGCGCGTGACGCGCGCGGGATTGGCGCAGGGCGCGCGCGTGCAGAGACGCACCACGTCGATCTGCGCGAGACCGGCGAAGGCGCGCACGAAGCGCATCACCTGGTCGTCGGGCAGCACGAGCGGATCGCCGCCGGAGATGAGCACGTCGCGCACGGCGGGGCGGTCCTGCACGTAGGAAAGGCACATCTGCAGTTCTTCGTCGGTGCGCACGACCTCGGCGCGCGGCAGCAGGCCCTTGCGCGTGCAGTGGCGGCAGTTCATGAAGCAGCTGTCGCTCGCCATCACGAGCACGCGGTCGGGGAAGCGCTGCTTCAGGCCGTGGCAGCCGGAGGCCTCCTCCTCCTCGCCGAAGGGATCGGGCCCGAAGCCGTCCTCCTCCAGTTCGCGCGGATCGGGATTCACCTGGCGCGCGAAGGCGGGGCTGCGCGCGGCGAGCGCGCGCGCGTAGTCGCACGCGGCATAGGGGAAGCGATAGGCGGGCGCGGACGTACTCACGAGGAAAGGCCGTTCTGCTGGGCGACGAGAGACGCCGCGCCGTACATCTCGCGCAGCTTGGGCTTCTCGATCTTGCCGGTGGGATTGCGCGGCACGGGCGCGAAGATGATGCGCCGCGGCCGCTTGTAGCGCGGCAGGTCGAGGCAGAAGGCGTTGACCTCTTCCTCGGTGAGCGTCATGCCGGCGCGCACTTCGATGATCGCGGCGGCGATCTCGCCGAGACGGGCGTTGGCGAGGCCGATCACCGCCACGTCCTTGATCTTCGGATGGGCGCGCAGGAAGTCCTCGATCTGCACGGGGTAGAGGTTTTCGCCGCCCGTGATGATCACGTCCTTCGCGCGGTCGACGAGGTAGATGAAGCCGTCGCGCGTCTCGGCCATGTCGCCCGTGCGCAGCCAGCCGTCGGACGAGAGGATCTCGCGCGTGGCCTGTTCGTTCTTGTAGTAGCACTTCATCACGCCCGGGCCCTTGAGGGCGAGCTCGCCGACTTCGCCGGGCTTGACCTCCGTGCCGTCCGGCCGCAGGATCTTCGCCTGCCAGCCGAAGCCGGGCACGCCGATGGCGCCCACGTGGTCGATGTTCTCCACGCCGAGATGCACGGCGCCGGGTCCGGTCGATTCGGAGAGGCCGTAGTTCGTGTCGTAGGCGTGGTGCGGGAAGACCTTGCGCCAGCGCTGGATGAGCGCGGGCGGCACGGGCTGCGCGCCGATGTGCATGAGGCGCCACTGGTCGAGGTGGTAGTCGTCGAGCTTCACCTCGCCGCGGTCGATCGCGTCGAGGATGTCCTGCGCCCACGGCACGAGCAGCCACACGATCGTGCAGCGTTCCGCGCTGATGCAGCGGATGATCCACTCGGGCTTGACGCCCTTGAGCAGCACGGCGCGGCCGCCCACGAGGAAACTGCCGAACCAGTGCATCTTCGCGCCGGTGTGGTAGAGCGGCGGGATGCAGAGGAAGCAGTCGTCCTTCGTCTGGCCGTGGTGGTTCTGCTCCACGCGGCAGGCGTGCATGAGGCAGTGGTGCTGCAGCACGATGGCCTTGGGGAAGCCCGTGGTGCCGGAGCTGAAGTAGATGGCCGCGTCGTCGTCGTCGGTGAGCGGAATGGCGGGCGTGCGGCTGGAGCAGTAGCCCACGAGGCCGCGGTAGGATTCGGCGAAGGAGGGGCAGTCGTCGCCCACGTAGAAGCGCGTGCGCACGCGCGGCATGCGGTCGACGATCTGCTCCACGCGGCCGATGAACTCGGGCCCGAACACGAGCACGTCCGCATCGGCGAGGTCGAGGCAGTAGCGGATTTCGTCGGAGGTGTAGCGGAAGTTGAGCGGCACGGCGAGGCAGCCGGCGCGCAGTGCGCCGAAGTAGATGGGCAGCCACTCCAGGCAGTTCATGAGCAGGATGGCGACCTTGTCGCCCTTCTTGTAGCCGCGGCTCAGCAGCAGGTTCGCGAAGCGGTTGGCCTTCTCCTCGAATTCGGCCCACGTGATCTCGCTGCGGAACGCCTCGATCGCGCTCGACTCGATGAGCGAATATTCCCGCCACGTGGTGTGACGGTTCTCGAGCTCCTGCGGATTGATTTCAACGAGGGCAACGTCGTTCGGCCATTCCCGGGCGTTGCGCGCCAAGACTTCTGTGATTTGCATACGGGTAGTCTATCACTTCTCCGCGAAATGGGCAAGCCGCGCAATGGTAATGAAGATTGCCGCGCTTGCGAGGTCGATCTCGCAGCGCCGGTCGCGCGCGCACGGGCGCACGTTCCGGTCCACGGGGATCCAGATGCGTCGGTCCTGTTATGGTATACTGTGTGCCATGGACAAACTGAAGAAGATCATGTATGGCGTGACGGACTTCGCGCGGATGCGCGCGGAGAACGGCTACTTCGTCGACCGCACCGGGCTCATCCGCGAGCTCGAGAAGTCGAACTACGTGATGTTCCTGAGGCCGCGCCGCTTCGGCAAGTCGCTTCTCTGCTCGATCCTGCAGTGCTACTACGACGTCGACTACTCGGGCCGCTTCGAGG
>CAVEDG010000212.1:0-3438 GCA_963614205.1 bacterium
GCGGCTCATGCGTGGCCCCCCATGCGGCGTTCGCGCTTCGCGTAGGCGGCGAGCGCGGCGTCGAAGGCGGCGCGGTCGAAGTCCGGCCACGCGATATCCGTCACGTAGAGCTCGCTGTAGGCGCATTCCCAGAGGAGGAAATTCGAGAGGCGCAGCTCGCCGGACGTGCGCACGATGAGGTCGGGATCCGGCAGATCGGGCGCGTAGAGGCAGCGCGCAAAGCCCGCCTCGTCACGCTCCGCCTCGGGCAGCGTGGCGAATCTGCGCGCGGCGTCCACGATTTCCGCGCGGCCGCCGTAGGAGAGCGCCACCACGAGCTGGCGCGTGCCCGCGCGCGTGGCCTCCTCGAGGTCGGCGATGCGCCGCTGCAGCGTGGGGGAGAGGTCGCCGCGCCGGCCGATCACGCGGAAGCGCACGCCATCCGCGAGCAGTTTCTTGCGCTGGCTTACGAGAAAGCGGCCGAGCAGGTGCATGAGCCCTTCGACCTCGGGCTTCGGCCTCTTCCAGTTCTCCGTGGAAAACGCATAGACGGTGAGGATCTCCACGCCCGCCTCGCCGCACCAGTCGAGCACGCGCTCGAGCGTGCGCGCGCCCGCGCGATGACCTTCGAGCCGCGGCTTCCCGCGCGCAAGCGCCCAGCGGCCGTTGCCGTCCATGATCACCGCCAGATGCCGCGGCGCCGCGGCGGTCGGCCCCGGCGTCGAAGCGGCGTTTGAAATGTCGTTCTTCCGTTCCATGTGCAGGGCAAATAGTTTACCACATTCTGCCCTGGTCATGGGGAGTCGCCTCAGCGGACGACGAGGCCCTTGCCGCAGTTGAAATGCGTGCCGTCGCGGTCGTAGAGGATCGTCACGTCGCGGCCGTGGTAGCGGACGCCGTCGAGGCACCACCAGTCCCACGTCGCCAGCGGCTCGACCTTGAGCGTGCCGTCCGCCTGCGGCACGACGCCGCACAGGCCCGAGATCACGAGGTCGCAGAACGTCGAGTGGTTGTAGTCCTTGCCCGTCTCGCGGAAGCCTTTCGGAGTCTTGCCGTTCGGCGGCAGCCGGCGCGCGCGCGCCAGCCATTCGCCCGTGAAGCCGCTCAGGTTCTCGTCGATCCACGGCACGACGCGGCCGTCGTCGCGCGTCCGCACGTGCTGTCGCGCGTAGAGGCCGACGAGGTGCGCGAAGTCCTCGCGCGTGGCAGGCCCGGCGGCGTGTGCCCGGAGCGCGTTCGCAAGCCCTGTCAGCGCGATCGACGTTGCATACGGCCAGCTCGGCCCGTTCCACAGGCACGGATGCAGCGTGGGATCCATGCCGTCCTTGAAGCCCGGCGTGTCCCGCCGCGGGAAGACGAGTCCCTTCGGCGCGAGGAAGCCCTTTTCGTCGAGTACGCCCGCCCATGCCGCGCCGAAGCCGGCGAGCGGCATGCCGACGGCGAACGGCGCGTAGCCGTTCAGCTCGCACACGTCGTCCTGCGCGCCGTCGGCCGCGCGCGCCGTGAAGAACGCCTTCTTCGGATTCCAGAGCGTCGCCTTGATCGCCTTTTCGAGCGCGGCCGCCTTCGCCTCGAAGCGCGCGGCGCACGCCGCGTTCCCCGCCCGGCGCGCGAGGCGCGCGATCGCCGTCGCATCCGCCCACATGAAGGCGTTCACGAGCGGACGCGCCCCGTCGACGGAGAGCGCGAACTCGGAACCCTCGTAGTTGCCGGCCATCTCGAAGAGACCGCGCTCGGCGTTGAAGCCCGTGCGCACGTCCACGCCCTTGATCGGCACCTTGCAGCTCACGCGCGGATCGGCGAGGCTCAGGCCCCACCGCGTGCCCTGCGGTTCGCAGGCCTCGTAGTTCTTTACGAAGAGGTCGAGCAGCGCCGGCTCCCACTCGCCTGTCGCGCACGCGAACGCCCACGCGCCCCAGGCCGGCGCGCACACGTAGCCGCGCGGCTTTCCCTTCTGCATCATCACGGCGATGTAGTCGCGCACGTAGGTCGGATCGCGCAGCCAGCGGCCCTCGTTCACGTGGTGGTTGAACGGACACGAGATCGTGTTCTCCACGCCCGCGTAGCCCACGTTTGGCATGAACTCCGTGACGACCCAGCGGCCGTCCCGTCCCTTGCGCAGATGCTTGCGGTACGTCCACCAGCGGAAGTAGTAGGTGCGCTCGACGTCCGCGTCGGGGCAGACGAAGCGCGGGATCGCACCGAGCGCCCATGCCGTGGCCTCGCGGTTCGGGATCGTTTCCCGGTACTGTTCGTCGTCGTCGGCCGTGAACCGGTCGAAGTGGCCGCGCACCGTCGCGTCCGGCACGATCGTGAACGGCAGCGCTTCGAACGCCGCCGTCAGGCCCAGAATGAGGATCATCGTTCTTTTCATGGCTGTTTTCCTGTGCGCAGTCTATCAAATCTCCGTTCGCCGTGCAAACCCATTACGGGGCGATGGGCGCGGTGACGGAATTATGGTATACTATGCGCCGTTGCTGAAAACGGCGCGACGCGAAACGAATTTGGAGAGTTCATCATGTCATACGCGATGCTTGAGAAAGATCTGCAGGAACTGACGGCATCTCAACAGGATGCCGTCGTGCTGTTCGTCCGATTCCTTCTGACGCAGAAGCGGGCGCGTCGTCCCGGCGCTGCCAAGTCGCGTCGTCGCTCCGTGTTTCGCAAGCTTGGCGGGTTCGAGAAGGGCTTCTCCATGTCGGCTGACTTCGATGCGCCGTTGCCCGAGTTCGCGGAATACATGTGATGCGCTATCTTCTCGACACCAATGTCCTGATCTACTTCCTTTCGTCGCCGAGCGAACTGTCGGCGAAGGCGAAGCGCATCGTCCAGACCGCTCCAGACCTCTATGTCAGCATGGCGTCCCTGTGGGAGATCGGGATCAAGCAAAGTCTCGGCAAGCTTTACATCGGTCTGACGCCGACGGAAATCGAGAGTCATTGCCTTGAGCATGAGATCGCGATCCTTCCGATTCGTGCGTCGGCGATCGACCGACTGAAGGATCTGCCCGACATTCATCGCGATCCGTTTGACCGGCTTCTGGTTGCGCAGGCGCAAGACGCAGGCCTTGTTCTCGTGACGCACGACCGGATCATCCCGAATTATCCCATCGAGACGATTTGGTGATTCCGGTCGTGCAAAATCAGGGCTGACCTGATCTTGCACAGTTGATGGCTGAGACCTAACCGACCGATTTCAAGTTTACTTGATTTTGGTCATTGCTTTTATCAAGTCGGCTTGATTTTGGTCATTGCAAGGATCGGTCGTTTTTGGGTATAATTCCTTGAGTACGCGGTCGATTCGACGACGGATCTCGTCCCGCTCTGCGCGAACTGCCACGCGATGATTCCCCGGCTCCTGGCTCCATCGACAGGCTGCTCGACCGCACGACGCTTCGCTTTGCCAAGTACATGGACGCTCGGGCAACGCTTGACTGGATTGTCGAGGAAGAAACTTCGT
>CAVEDG010000213.1:0-3370 GCA_963614205.1 bacterium
GTTCATGGCCCTGGGCGGCATGGGCGATCTGCTCACCGGCATTCTCGCCGCGCGCTGGGCCTACCTCGCGAAGAACGCCGCGGACGATCCCTTCCTCGCCGCCGCCGCCGCCGTGTGGCTGCACGCCACCGCGTCGGACGCGCTCGTCGACGCCGATCCCCCCGGCGATCCCTCTGTCGCCAACACCGCCCGCGTCGTCGCCTCGCTGCGCGTCGCGCTTGAAAGGAGTCCACGCCCATGATCGACACCTCCGCGCTCATCCAGCATCTCGCCGCGTGCGCCCCCGCGCCGTTCGGCCTTCTCTCGCAGCAGTCCACGCCCACGGCGAGCCTTCTGCGCCGCACCTTCGGCAATCGCCTGAAGTGCCTCTTTTCGCCGGAGCACGGCTGGTACGGCCTCGCCACCGCCGGCGAAAAGACGACGAGCGAGATCCACCCCTACTGGCGCATCCCCGTGTATTCGCTCTACGGCGCCTCGCGCCGCCCCAGCCCCGAGATGTTCGACGGGCTCAAGCGCATCGTCGTGGATCTGCAGGATATCGGCGTGCGCTGCTACACCTACCTCGCCACGCTCAAGAACATGCTCGAGGCCGCCGCCGTGGCCAAGATTCCCGTCACGGTGCTCGACCGCCCGATCCCGCTTGGCGGCATCGTGGACGGGCCCCTGCGCGAGGCCGCGTTCTCCTCGTTCGTCGCCCCGCTCGACGTGCCCATCTGCCATGGCATGACGCCCGGCGAGTGCGCCACCTACATCGCGCGCACGGGCAATCTCGACATCGACCTCACCGTGATCCGGATGAAGGACTGGTCCCACGCCGTGCGCGGGCCCTGGCCGAACTTCACGCCGCCCTCGCCCTCCATCCGCAACTGGGACTGCGCCGCGCTCTATCCCCTCACCGTCTTCACCGAGGCCTATCCCGCGCTTGACTGTGACCGCGACGGTCCCTTCGCCTTCCGCGTGCTTGGCGCGCCCTGGCTCGACGCCCTGCGCCTCTTCGAAGACGTGCGCAAGGCCCTGCCCGCCTGCGGCGTGGGCGCGCGTCTGCTGCGCTATCGCCCCGCGGGCGGCCCGTACAAGGACCGGATTCTCGACGGGCTCATCTTCTCCATCGAGAATCCGGAGGCGTTCTATCCCGTCACGGCCGGCACGCTCGTCTTCGACGCGCTCATGCGCCGCCACGAAGGCGATCTCCTGCGGGACGCGCGCGCCGCCTGGCTCGACAAGCTCGCCGGCACGGCCACGCTCCGCTCCGCCATCACCTCCCATCGCATCAGCGACCTGCTCCGCACATGGCTTGACGCGCACGAAGCCTACCGCGCTCGGCGCATCGACCTCTACACGACATGAACGACCGTTCAAAAGGCAAAAGGAACTCCGGCGCGTTCGCGGCGCTGGGGCGCGCGGTGTGCGAGACGGGCGCGTCCGTGCACGGGCATCTGGCGTGTCTTGGCGAGACGTGCGTGACCGCGCTCGGCATGATCGCGCATCCGCGCCGCTTCCGGCTGCGCGACGCGCTGTTCGCGTTTCAGAAGGCGGGGTTCGACGGGCTGCCGATCACGCTGCTGATCGGCTTTCTGCTCGGGCTCATCCTCGCGTTCGAGTCCGCCGCGTCGCTGCGCATGTTCGGCGTGGAGGTGTACGTGGCGGATCTCATCGCGATCGGGCTTTTCCGCGAACTCGGGCCGCTCATCACGGCGATCATCCTCGCGGGCCGCTCCGGCAGCGCGTTCGCGGCGGAGATCGGCACGATGAAGGTGGACGAGGAACTCGACGCGCTCACGACGTTCGGCCTGCCGCCCGTGCGCTTTCTCGTGCTGCCGCGCGTGCTCGCGGCGGCGTGCGCCATGCCGCTCCTGACGATCTTCGCGGAACTGGCGGGGCTGCTCGGCGGCCTCATCGTGCTGCAGCTCATGGGCGTGCCCGGCGTCGTCTACTGGAACCACGTGGTCTCGTCGTCGACGTGCCTCGGCATTTCGATCGGTCTCGGCAAGTCGGTGCTCTTCGGCTTCCTCGTGGGCATGATCGGCTGCGCCTGCGGCCTGCGCACGCGCAACACCGCCGACGGCGTGGGCGCCGCGGCCACCGCCGCCGTGGTGGGCGGCATCGTGGCCATCGCCGTTTCGGACGGTCTTCTCGCCGTGGTGTGCTACGTGCTCGACATCTAGGCGCCGCGCCTATGCCGTCTTCCGCACGTAGTGCAGATAGAGGCCGAGGTCGGTGGAGACGAGCGCCATGTCGATCGCGTAGACGAAGCAGAGCCAGTCGTTGGCGGGATTCGCGTCCCAGAGGCGCGCGAGGATGCCGCCCACATAGCCCAGCAGCACGATGATCATGAACATGGGGCTCTTGCCGGCCACGCCCTTGCCGCTGTGGCCGCTCTTGTACGTGCGCGCGATGGCGAACGGCCACGAGAACCCGAAGGCGAACAGCATGAAGAATTCACAAACTTGCGAGATATCCATTTCTTGACTCTTTTCGGTGCCGCCGCCTTCCGTCGGCGACGACGGGGAGATAGTATACCACAGTCGCGGATCCGATGGTGCAAACGCCCCCATTGCGGGGCGAATTGTGGTATACTTTTCCGCGACATCTGAAAGGACAAGACATGATACTCTCGCGAAAGGCCCTTGTCACCGGCGGCGCCGGCTTCCTCGGCTCGCACCTCTGCCGCCGCCTGCTGGCGGACGGCTACGAGGTGACGGCGCTCGACAACCTCTTCACCGGCACCAAGGCCAACATCTACGACCTGCTGGGCAACCCGAAGTTCTCCTTCGTGCTGCACGACGTCACGCAGCCCTTCTGGGGGCAGTTCGACGAAATCTACAATCTCGCCTGCCCCGCCTCGCCCATCCACTACCAGAAGAACCCCGTGGAGACGACGAAGAGCTCCGTGCTCGGCATGATGAACGTGCTCGACCTCGCCCTCAAGACGAAGGCGCGCGTGCTCCACACCTCCACTTCCGAAATCTACGGCGACCCGCTCGTGCATCCGCAGGTGGAGACCTACTGGGGCAACGTCAACACGATCGGCATCCGCAGCTGCTACGACGAAGGCAAGCGCGTCGCGGAGACGCTCGTCGCTGACTACATCCGCGCCTACGACGTCGATGCGCGCATGGTGCGCATTTTCAACACGTACGGGCCGATGATGAACCCGGCGGACGGACGCGTCGTCTCGAACTTCATCTGCCAGGCGCTGCGCGGCGACGACCTCACGATCTACGGCGAGGGGACGCAGACGCGCTCGTTCCAGTATTGTGACGACCTGATCGACGCCTTCCGCGCCTACATGGAGCTGCCGAAGGAGCGGATGCGCGAGTTCTTCCAGGCGCCGCGTCCCGTCGTGCCCGTCATCAACACGGGCAATCCC
>CAVEDG010000214.1:0-1754 GCA_963614205.1 bacterium
CAGCGCGCCTTCCGCGGGCGCGGTGAGCGGCGCGGCGAGTTCGCATTTGCCGTTGGATCTCACCCAGGTCGTCGGCGCGGTGAACGAGCCGTTCACATCGTCCGACCAGCCGAGGCCGTAGGAGACGTTGGGCAGGACGTACTCCGGCGCGAGCGTGACGGTCGCCGTGCCCTCCGCGACGACGAAGGTGGCGATGCGCGGCGAGACGAGCGCCACCGCCCCGCTGCCCGTTCCGTCGAGGACCGCACCCGGCACATAGCCGGCGTCGGACACGACCGCGTCGAGCACCGGGAAGATGCGATGCTCCGCGCCCGCCACCACCACGTCGACCGCCACCGCCTCGCCCGTGTCGTCCACATACGCGAGCAAGTCGGCGGCCGCGCCCGCGGTCGTGGCCACGAGTCGCGCCTGGGCGCCCTTCGCCACGGTGATGGCGTTCGTGCCCTCGTCGCCGACGAGCAGCGCGTTCACGAAGACGGCCGTAGGCTGCGTCGCGCCCGCGCCAGCCACGTAGACGGCCGTGCCGAGCGCATTGGTCGTCGCGCCCTTCTCCACGGCGTTGCCCACAAACGTGCAGTTCTCCAGAAGCGCGTCCGCCGTCGTGCCCTTCACGTACACGGCGCCGCCGACGGGATCCGTGACCGAGCCGCCGCCGCGCGCCACGTTGTCCGCGAACGTCGCGTGCAGGACCGTGAGCGTGCCGCCGTCCGCCACCGCGAGCGCGCCGCCATGCGCGGCCACGTTGTCCGCGAACGTCGCGCCGCTCACGAGCGTGGTCGCGCCCTTGGCCGTGTAGATCGCGCCGCCGTCGCCGATGGGGGCCGCCGCCGAGCGGCCCGCCGAGCAGGCGTAGAACGCGCAGTTCGAGACGATGAGCGTGCCCCGGTTGTCGATGCCGCCGCCGTCGGTCGTGTAGTCGCCGTAGATGCGGCCGAGGCAGTTCGTCATCGTGAGGTTCGCAAGCGCGAGCGTGTTGCCCGCGCCGACCGCGAAGGCGCGCCAGCGCGCGTTACCGTCGATGCGGATCGTTCCGTTCGTGGGGCCCGTCACGGAGACGACGCAGTCCGAAAGCCCCGAGATGCGCGGCGCCTCCGAGGTCAGCTTCAGCGTGCCGCGCACGTCGTCCCGGAACGTGATGTCGAAGCGGCCGTTGCTCACGAGGTTCGTCGCCCAGGGGCTCGTCTCGTCCATGAGCTGGCGCAGGATCTCGTGCAGACCGTTCTTGCCGTCGTAGGCGTCGTCCACGTCGTCGAGCGTGTCGACCACAAGCGAGGGCTTGTCCTTGACCATCCAGTAGGAGCCGATCGACGGCTGTTCTCCCGACAAGCTGCGCCCCGTGATGTCGGTCGCCACCTCAGTCGTCGTCGCGGACTCCGTGCCGAAGAGCGTGTACGTCACGCCGTTCGCCGTGTACTTCACGGTCGTGAAGTCCGGAGAAAGGCGCATCGTCGCACCCTTGTTCCACGTGTCGCTGCCGGGGCGCTCCACGTCCTGCTCCACGCCCGCCACCGTGAAGCGGTCGTCCTTCCGCTGGCTCGCCATGTACGTGTAGGCGTGGTTCCAGGAGGTGTAGACACCGCCCGTCATGCAGCTCGCCGCGACGGTTGCATTCGCGCTGGCCGCCACCACGTTCGTGCCGCAGTTCGCCAGGAGCGAGAACGCCGCCTTGCCCTTGCCGCCGCTTTCCAGCGCGAAGTCGGCCGTGTTCTTGTCCGCGCCCGTGTTGCCGCTCATGATCGTGTTGAGGAAGGAGG
>CAVEDG010000214.1:1790-3335 GCA_963614205.1 bacterium
TTTCCAGCGCGAAGTCGGCCGTGTTCTTGTCCGCGCCCGTGTTGCCGCTCATGACCGTGTTGAGGAAATAGGTGGTCTCGCCCTTGATCTTGTGGAGACCGCCCGCGCCCGCCGTGCCCGTGTTGCCGCGCAGCGTCGTCTGCGCGAAGGTCAGGGACCCGCTTGCGCTGTCGCACGCCACGCCGCCGCCCTTGCGGGCCGTGTTGTCGAGAATCGAACAGTTGAGCAGCGCAACGCTGTTCGTTCCCTTCACCACGAGCGCGCCGCCATTGCCGTCCGGCGCCGCGTTGTCGCGGAACGTGCAGCGCGAGAAGATCGTGCGCACCCCATTGGTCGTCGTGTTCTCCAGCGCGACGGCGCCGCCATCGCCCGTCGCCGCCACGTTGTTCTCGAACCGGCAGTTGTCGAAGCGCGCGGAAGTGGAGACGCGCACGGCGCCGCCATCGCCGGCCGCCGCGCAGCCCCCGCGGAACGTGATGTTCGAGTAGCACACGTCGTACGTCTGATCGAGGATGCGCCGTTTCCCCTCGCCGTCGAAGATGAGCGCGCTGCCGTTGGCGGGGCCGGCGACCACGAGCGGCGTCGTCTCGTCAAAGGCGGCCGTCTTCGTCGGTTCGAGCGTGTCGCGGAACGTGAGCGCGAGCACGTTGTTCGTGAAGAGCGCGTTGTCGAACGTGATGCGGCGAAGACCGTTGGAATCGACCGCCGAGGGATAGCGCGTTACAAAGGCGAGCGCCTCGCGCAGGGAGACGACGTCGTCGGAAAAGTCCCAGTCCTCAGGGTCGTCCGCCGTGTTGACCACGAAGTTCCTCAACGCGGCGGAATCAAACCAGGAGGCGTAGAGCGTCGTCTCGTCGTTGCCGATCGTCCAGAGGCGCTGATCCGCCTGCGCCTTGCCGTAGGCGTCGAACACGCAGACGCCCTGACCGTCCGCGGCGGTATAGTAGCCGTTGAAGACGAGGCCGTCGCGCACGGGCGGCGTGACGTCGGCGTAGGGCATGGAGAGCACGGCGGTGATCGTGCGCGTGGCGTTGCCGTCCTCCAGCTGGACTGTGTAGCGAATCGCGCCGAGGGCGCTTGCCGTTGCGTCGATCGTGGTGGCGGAGATCGCGCCATTCACGATCGCCTCCGCCGTGCGGAAGACCGCGCCGTCGCCCCCCACCGAGCCGGACGCGCCCGAACTGCCGCACGCGCCGCCATCACGCCCACGCTCCGAGGAATACGGCGAGGACGGCGCGCCCTGCGTGCCCTTGAATTTCGATCCCGCCGCCGAGAAGCCGCCATAGCCGCCGCCGCCCGTCGCGCCATAGACCGTGTGGCCCACCGACGTATAGTCGATGCCGCCGCCGCCACCGCCGCCACCGCCGCCGCCGCCCGCGCCGCCGCCGCCGATGCCGCTGGCGGCCGAGCCCGCGCCGCCGCCGCCGCCACCGCCGCCGCCGCCGACGCCGAAGTCCATCGCCGGCAGCGCCGCGTAGCTGTCGTTGACGCGCGAGCCTTCGCCGCCACCCGCGCCCTTCGCGCCCGCCGCGCCGCTCCTGCCGG
>CAVEDG010000215.1:0-3297 GCA_963614205.1 bacterium
CTGTAGCTCAACTGGATAGAGCATCAGACTACGAATCTGAGGGTTGTGGGTTCGACTCCCGCCAGCCCCGCCACTTGGAAGGGAAACGCCAGATTGCGGGGTGGAGCAGCCTGGTAGCTCGTCAGGCTCATAACCTGAAGGTCGTTGGTTCAAATCCAGCCCCCGCTACCAATCTGGCATCTCAGACGGCGACACCGATCATCACCACTCTATGGCAAAAGAAGACGATAGCGCGATTGAAGTCATCGGCACCGTGACCAAGGTGCTTCCGGCGACCATGTACAAGGTCAAGCTGGACAATGGCCACGAGGTGCTGGCCCACATTTCCGGCAAGATGCGCAAGTTCTTCATCAAGATCGCCATTGGCGACAAGGTGACGGTGGAGATTTCCCCCTACGATCTCTCCAAGGGCCGCATCACCTACCGTCACAAGACGGCCTGATCCCAGATGGGGCGCCATCTCCTTTCCCTGCACGACGTCACCCTCGCTTTCGGGGGTGATTCTGTTTTGCAGGGGGTCTCCCTCAACGTCGAAAGCGGCATGCGCGCCTGCGTGACGGGGCGCAACGGCGAAGGGAAGTCCACGCTGCTGAAGGTCATCGCGGGGCGTCTGGAGCCGGATCGCGGCGAGATCATCCGCGCGCCCGGGCTGCGCGTCGCGTTCCTCGAGCAGGAAGTGCCGGGCGACCGGCCGGGCACGGTGCGCGAGATCGCGCGTTCCGAGAAGCTCATGTCCCAGATGGCGCTCGACCCCGACGCGCCGTTCAACACGCTTTCCGGCGGTCTGCGCCGCCGCGTGCTGCTCGCCCGCGCGCTTGCCGACGATCCCGAGCTCGTGCTGCTCGACGAGCCGACCAACCATCTCGACATCGAGTCCATCTCCTGGCTCGAACAGTTCATCCGCCGCCAGACCGAGACGGCCTTTCTCTTCGTCACGCACGACCGCGCCTTCCTCAAGGCCGTGGCCACCTACGTCTACGATCTCGACCGCGGCGCGCTCGCGGGCTGGAACTGCGACTATCGCACCTTCCTGCAGCGCAAGGCGGATCTGCAGGCGGACGAGGAGGCGCTCTGGGCGAAGAAGGCGAAGCGCCTCGCCCAGGAGGAGGCCTGGATCCGCCAGGGCGTGAAGGCGCGGCGCACGCGCAACCAGGGCCGCGTGGAGGCCCTGCGCCAGCTGCGCCTCGAATTCGCCAACCGCCGCACCGCGCAGGGCACCACGTCGCTGCGCATCGACACGGCCGGCGCCTCGGGCGAGCGCGTGATCAAGATCGAAGACGTGTCCTTCGCCTACGCCGGCGCGGCGCGCCCCGTGGTGCGCGCGTTCACGGCGGACGTCCTGCGCGGCGAGCGCATCGGCGTGGTCGGCGCGAACGGCACGGGCAAGACGACGCTCCTCAAGCTGCTCACGGGCGCGCTCGCGCCCACGTCCGGCGCGGTCACGCTTGGCACGCGCGTGGAGATGGCGTTCTTCGACCAGCTGCACGCGCAGCTCGACCCCGCGCTCACCGTGAAGGAGATCGTGGCGCAGGATCGCGACGTCGTCACGGTCGGCGGCGTGCAGAAGCACGTGTACTCCTACCTGGCGGACTTCCTCTTCACGCCCGAGCGCGCGCGTTCGCCCGTGAAGGCGCTTTCGGGCGGCGAGAAGGCGCGTCTGCTGCTGGCGCGGCTCTTTCTGCGGCCGTCGAACCTGCTCGTGATGGACGAACCCACGAACGACCTCGACGTGGAGACGCTCGAACTGCTCGAGGAGCAGCTGCTCAACTACCGCGGCACGCTGCTCGTGGTGTCGCACGACCGCGAGTTTCTCGACAACGTCGTCACGTCCACCTTCGTGCTCGCGGGCGACGGCGAAGTGCGCGTGTGCGCGGGCGGCTACGCCGAGGCGGCGCGGCTGCTCAAGACCGTGGAGAAGGCGGCGCAGGAGGCGCGGCCCGCGAAGCCCGCGCCCGCCGCCGTGCCCGCGTCGGTCGCCGCCGCGCCGCGCAAGCTGAACAACCGAGAATCGCGCGAACTGGCGGCCCTGCCCGCGCGGATGGAGGCGCTGGAGGCGGAGATCGCGGAGATCGAGGCGACGCTCGCCGATCCCGGCATCTTCGCGCGCGACAACGCGCGGGCCGTTGCGCTCGTGGCGCGTCTGCCGCAGGCCCGCGCCGAACTCGACGCCGCCGAAACGCGCTGGCTCGAACTTTCCGAGCGCGCGTAGACGGTCAGTCCAGCGGCGTCCGCAAGGCGGCATCGATCGATTTGTCGATGTCGAAGTACCGATAGGCGCCGAGACGCCCGCCCACGACAAGGCTCGGCCACTTCGCCGCCTCGGCCTGATACCGCGCCAGCAGCGCCGCGGAATCCGCGTTGTTCACGGGATAGTACGGCTCGTCGCCAGGCTGCCACGTGGCCGAGAACTCGCGGCAGACGATCGTCTCGCCCTTCTCCATTACCTCGCGCCATTCGGGGTGGTAGTGCTTGTACTCGTGCTGGCGCGTGAACGGCACGTCCGCATCCACGTAGTTGACCACGGCCGTGCCCTGCGCATCCGCCACCGCGCGCCGCTCCGTTTCGAAGCGCAGCGTACGCCAGGGCAGTGCGCCAAACCGGTAGCCGAAAAGCGCATCGAGCGCACCGGAGAAGTACACGCGCACGCCCTTCGGAACGACCGCCAGATCGTCGAGTCCAAACGCGGCGCCGCAGCGCACCTCGATGTTCGGATGATCGACAAGCCGCGCGAAGAAGGCGTTGTAGCCGTCGGACGGAATGCCCTGCCAGTAGTCGTTGAAGTAGTTGACGTCGTAGTTCGTCCGCACGGGCACGCGTCGGATGATCGACGGGTCGATCTCCTCCGGCGGCTTGTTCCACTGCTTCGACGTGTAGTTTCGGAAGAACGCGTCGAAGATCGCGGCGCGACGCGCGTCCGTCAGGAACGCGGCGACTTCGGCCGGCGCGAGCTCGACGCCGAAGAACTTGTTGACGAGCGCGAGGCCGAGCGGCAGGAAGTAGTGGCGTCCGTCGTGCTTCGCGACGACCTTGTGCTGGTAGCCGTTGAACGACGTGAAGCGGTTGACGAACGTCCAGACCTCGGGGATGTGCGTGTGGAAGATGTGCGAGCCGTAGAGGTGGACTTCGATGCCCGTCGCGGGGTCAGTCTCGCAGCGGACGTTTCCGCCGATGGCGGCGCGCTTCTCGAGGACGAGCACGCGCTTGCCCGCCTCGGCGAGCCGCCGCGCGAGCGTGCAGCCCCAGACGCCCGCGCCCACGACAAGCGCGTCAACCGCCGCCGCATCCTTTGTCTCAAAA
>CAVEDG010000216.1:0-3285 GCA_963614205.1 bacterium
AATAGTGTATCAAATCCCGCGCCGCCGCGCAAGGGGGTTTCGAAAAATTTTTGAATTTTTTTTGGTAGTTGGTAGTTGGTAGTTGATAGTTGATAGTTGATAGTTGGTAGTTGGTAGTTGGTAGTTGATAGTTGGTAGTTGGTAGTTGATAGTTGGGAGTTGATAGTTGGGAGTTGGGAGTTGATAGTTGGGAGTTGGGAGTTGGCGCGCCCTTCAGAACAACGCCTCCTCGAGCGCGGCGCAGAGCGCGTGGTAGAGGGGCAGATGGAGTTCCTGGATCTTGTAGGTCTCCGTCTCCGGCACGGCGAGCGTGGCGTCCGCAAGGGCGCCCAGCTTTCCGCCGCCCGCGCCCGTGAACGCGACAACCTTCATGCCCTTCGCCTGCGCGACGCGCGCGGCGTTCACGCAGTTCGCGCTGTTGCCGCTCGTCGAAAGCGCAATCAGCACGTCGCCCGGACGTCCGAGTCCGACGACCTGCTGCGCGAACGCCGTCTCCCACGCGACGTCGTTTGCGAACGCCGTCAGAATGCCGCTCATCGAAACGAGCGAGACCGCCGGCAAGGCGCCCTCAAGCTTCGCCGCGAGTTCCGGCGGCAGCTTCGCCGCGAGCGTGGCGTCGATGTCGCGATGCCTGCGGAACTTCTTCATCAGCTCGCCGACGATATGCTCCGAGTCGGACGCACTGCCGCCGTTCCCGCACACGAGCACCTGGCCTCCCGCGCGGTAGCACGCGAGCAGAATGTCAAACGCCTTTTCAACTTCGCTCCGGCAGCCCTCGAGCTGCGGATAGCGCACGTAGAGTTCGTCGATGATGGTCATGACTTTGCCTCGGTTTCAGAACTTGATTTTGACGCCTGTCCAGATCATGGCGCCGGCCATGGGGTAGCCGGGGTAGTAGCAGTAGTGCTGGTTCGTGAAGTTCTCCACCGACACGTACCACTCGCCTTTCACGGACAGGAACGCCTCAAGCGGCACGGCCACGCGCGCGTTGAACACGAAGGCGTCGTCGAGACGGCGCAGGTTCGCGCGGTCCGCCTCCGCCCGCACGGAGTAGGCGTTCATCGCGCCCATGTACTGGCCGTCGAGCGTGGCCTTGAGCCAGTCGCAGATCGACCACGTGCCGCCCGCCGTGAAGGTCCAGCGCGGCAGGCGCGAGACGGGATGCGTCTCGGGATTCGTCCAGGTGCCGCCGCCGAAGAGCGCGAGGTCGTCCGTCGGTCGGCCGTGCACGGCGAGCTCGAGCCCCGTGGCGCGCAGGGCGCCGGCGTTGACGTAGCCCGCGGCGGTCTTGTCGATGCGGTCGGAGACGTCGGTGTGGAAAAGCGAGAGCAGGAGGTCGAGGCGTTCGTGCGGCGTGGCCTTGACGCCGCCGGAGACGGAGTCCATCACCTCCGCGTCGAGCGTGTTGCGCGCGAAGTCGTCCGCCACGGCGCGCGTGTAGATGCCGGGATAGTGCACGCCGCGCGAGCCGTTGACGAAGAACGACACGTCCTCGCGGTAGGCGAGCGTGAGGGCCGCGTGCGGCGCCCAGGCATCGTCGTAGAGCTCGTGGAAGTAGGAGCGCGCGCCGAGGGCGGGCGTGAGCGTCCAGTCGTCGGTGAGATGCCAGTCGGCGCGCGCGCCCACGTAGGGTGCCACGGTGACGAAGCGGCCCGCGAAGCCGAAGACGCGTTTGTTGTCGCTGAGGCGCGTGTTGGCGGTGTGGCCGCCTTCGTCCATCACGTCGCACGCGCCGATGAGCCAGACGTCGCGCCACACGTTCCATTCGTAGCGGTGGCGCGTGCCCCAGTTGAGCCACGTGGTGTCGGCGAAGCCGGCGGGCGAGGCGAGGTTGCCGTCCGTGAGGTGATCCTTCTTCCACTCGATCGCGCCGTGCTCGAAGTAGACGAGCGAGTAACCCTTGAGGGAATCGCGCTCCGTGTCGAAGCGCACGGTGTAGAGGTCGGTCGCGAGGTCGAAGCGGTCGTAGACGGGCCGCGTGCCGTGCTTCTCGCCCGGATCCTCCACCCAGCTGTCGGTGCGCTGGTAGGTGAACGCGAGGCGTTCCGTTTCGGAGAGATCCGCGCCCACGCGGCCGTAGGCGTTCTCCATCTCGGCGGAGTTGTGCTCCCGCGCGCCTTCTGAATACTTGTAGGCGAGGCCCGCGTAGGCGTCCACCGCGCCGTCCTTCGCGCCGGCGGAGGCCGCGCCGAGCAGCGTGTTGAAGCGGCCGTAGGCGAGATCGACCTCGCCCTCGGCGCCGGGCG
This sequence comes from bacterium, assembly GCA_963614205.1. Taxonomy (GTDB): domain Bacteria; phylum Verrucomicrobiota; class Kiritimatiellia; order RFP12; family UBA1067; genus RUG572. The sequence goes on from CAVEDG010000216.1 coordinate 2,247, forward strand.
TGGCGCGGCGGCGCGTCTCCACGTCCACCGCCGCGAACGTGCCGGGATAGGCGCCGGGCTGCGGGTTCTTGTGCACGGTGACCGCCTCGGCGAAGTCGATCGGATTGGCGTCCATGAGCGGATGCCCCCACACGCCGGACTCGCGCGGCGCACCGTCCACGTACATGCGCACCTCGCCGCCGGGCCGCCCCGTGCCCACGCCGCGCACGTAGACGCTGCCGCCCTGGGCGCCGCCGTAGCTGCCCACGGGCGCGTAGCGCGAGATCGTCACGCCCGGCACCTGCCGCAGCGCGGTCTGCAGATCCTGCGCGTTCAGGGCCGCGAGCTGCGCGCGCCCCACGGTCACGCTTTCGCCACCGTCCTTCGTCACGGTCTCCGTCTGCGTGATGGGCGAGGCCGTGACGACCACGACGATGTTCGTCTCTTCCGCCGCCTGGGCGAACAACGACGAGACGAGCGCGAGAAAAGACAACAGGGGCAGTCGGTGTTTCGTTTTCATGGTCAGATCTCCGGCATGAGACGGGCGAGCAGCGCGACGGCGGCCGTGTCCGTGCGGAGGATGCGCGCGCCGAGGGCGTAGCGGGTGAAGCCGCGCGCCTCGAGCAGCGCCACCTCCTCGTCCGTCCAGCCGCCTTCGGGACCGATCGCGAGCAGCAGCCGGCCTGCGGCGGACGCGGCGGGGACGGTCTCCGCCGCATAGGGATGGGCCACGAGCCGCCGCGACGCGGGGAACAGCGCGTCGAGCTCGTCGACGAGAAAGCGTTTGAAATTTCGCCGCGCTTCGAGCGTGGGCAGCTCGGTGGCCACGGCGCCCTGCATGAGCCCGTCGATGAAGAGCGACCGATGGTTCTCCGGCCGCAGCAGCGTCGCGCCCCAGAAGTCCTTCTCCACCTTGCGCGCGCCCACGAGGACGATGCGCCCCACGCCGAGCGTCGCGAGCTGCGGCAGCAGGCGCTTGAGGATGCGCGGCCGCGGCGGCGCGAGCACGAGGTCGACCCAGGAAGGCAGCGGCTCCGCATCGTGGCGCACGCGCACGCGC
>CAVEDG010000217.1:0-3263 GCA_963614205.1 bacterium
GTGCGCGCAAGATGCGTGAGCCAGACGCGCTGACCGGCGGCGGGGCGATAGCGCCCCGTCTTCCAAAACTTCAAAATCGGGGCTTGACGGGGGGGGGCGAAAAGTTATAAACTAATGGGCGCTTTTGGGGGCGGTCTCTCAAGGGCAGAGTGCAAATCACAAACGGAGACTCCGAACATGAACAGACTGATTGGCTTTGGCCTCGTGGCGTGTGCGTGCGCGTGTGCGCAGGCGGCGTTCGAGCAGCTCGACTACGTGGAATCCACGGGCGCGCAGTGGATCAACACGCGCTACGTGCCGGCGGCGACCGACACTTTCGAGATGAAGGTGCGCTTCGCGGACGCCATCACCAACGCCACGCACGCGCTCTGGTGCGCGCGCGGCGCCTCCACCCAGACGGGCACGATGACCGCCTTCGCGATGAAACCCTCGCGTCTGCGCGTCGACCGCAACACCTCCACCGACGTCTACTCCGCCGACAGCGCGCTTGCCGCGGGCGTCGACCACGTGATCGTGGCCAACTACGCCACGCGCGCGGTCACGCTCGACGGCGCCGCCGCGGCGACGATGGCCGACGGCGACTTCACGCCCGGCGGCCGCCTCACGCTGCTCGCCTCGCAGCTTGCGGAGAAGGATCTCGGCAACTTCGCGACGTGCCGGCTCATGGCGTTCAAGATCGTGAACGCCTCCGGCGCGCTCGTGCGCGACTTCGTGCCGGCCCGCGACACGACCACGGGCGAGGCGGGCCTCTTCGAGCGCGTGAACAAGGTGTTCTACGCCGGGCGCGGCGCCACCCGGCTCACGGCGGGCGCCGTGACGGAAGGGGGCGAGACGTGGACCGCCGAGGAGTTCCTCGACGGCGCTGTGGTCAACGTGCCCGAAGGCGAGGAGAAGACGCTCACGGCCGACGAGGTGACGGCGTTCGGCGCGAAGACGCTCGTGAAGACCGGCGCGGGCACGCTCGTGGCCGGCGAGGAAATGGCCGCCTTCACGGGCGACATCCTCATCCGCGAAGGCTGCTACAAGGTCACGCACACCTCGGCGCTCGGCACGACCGACGGCTGCACGATCGTGTCGGGCGGCACGCTCTGGAGCACGCTGGCCTCCGGCAATGATGGAACGGGAGTGCCGTCCTGTGGTTCGGATCGGCTCTTCCTGCGCGGCGAGGGCTCTGGGCGGAAGGGCGTCGTCTATCAGACGAATGGGACGGCGCAGACGCTTTGCGGGAAAAATGGCGTGTTCTTCGAGGGCCCGTGCCGGTTCGGCGGTTCGGCAAGTTTCGAGTTCCGCTATGGTGCCGTGTACGCCAACAACTGCCCCGTCACGGTCGCGATGAACAAAGCTCGTTCCTTCCGGTTTGTCGCGCTGGCGCTCAGTGGCGAGGCCGCCGTCACCGTGGAATCGGGGACGTTCGGCGTGGAAGGCATGTCGTTTGGCAAGCCCATCACCGCGCAGAATGACACGGAATTCTCCATCGGCAACGTCAATACCATCTCCTCGCCGATCTCGTTCGGCGCGGGCGCGCGGTTCGCCCACAACTGGAGCAGCGAGCAGATCGGGCCGAAGGCGTGGCTTTCGAAAGACGTCCTTTCTGGGCCACTCACGCTGACGGACGATCTTTCGGTGTACATGAACAGTCGGGGACGGGCGGTTGACCTGCGCGGCACGGTGACGGGCGCGGGCGGTCTGCGCGTGAAGGGGGCCGGCGGCTACGTGCAGCTCTACAGTCCGGAAAACTCCTTTACGGGCGGCGTCTCGGTGAAGGGCGTCGTCGGTTCGGGCGATCTCGCCGTGACGGGCGGCGTGGTCGTGGTCGCGCGGGGCGAGGCGCGCGCGACGGCGACGGGCACGATTCCCGTGGACGGCGGCGCGATCGCGCTCACGAATGCGCAGTTCGTGACGTTCGACGACCGCGCGCTCGCGTTCCCCGACCTCTCGGTGGACGGCAAGGGCGTCGTCACGGGCTTCGTGGGCAAGTCCACGTTCAAGAGCCTCACGAAGACGGGCACGGGTCCGCTCACGGTGTTCGGCCCCGTGCAGATCCTCGGCGACACGGAGATCGCGGGCGGCACGCTGCGCTTCGGCACGCGCGTCTCGCCCGAGGGCCTGATGTGGAGCCATGTGCACGGAAGCAAGGGAGACGTCGGCGCGATTAACGTTCCCACCTCCGTGCCGCGCATGGGCGTGGATCGCCAGGGCCCCTCCTATGCCTATCAGGGCTGGCGCACGACCTCTGGTGCGAACAATGCCAGCGACCATAATCAGTGCCACTACTACGAAGGTTGGATGAAGGTGCCGGGAGAAGAAGGCGACGAGGTGGCGTGCAACTTCCTCACCTGTATCAACCGCGGTGTGTTCATTGCGATCGACGGCGTCGTCGTTGCGCGTGTCGATGACAATAAAGATCTGATGACGGGGAAAGAAAACGGCTACAAGCGCTGCGTCGTGGCGCCGCGTCAGACGCTCACGGCGGGTTGGCATAAACTGCTTGTCTACATGGGCAACTGGTATGATGGCTATTCGGGTCCGAGAGACCAGTCCTTCACGCAGGCGGACGGCACGAAGGTGACCTGGCCGAAGAACTTTGGCCTGGCGGTGGACTGGCAGGGGCGCTGCTCGTCGAACACCACGGACTACGTGAAGCTCGTCGATCCCGGCGACGGCTCGTTCCTGCGCACGTATCTCACGGACGCGGAGAAGGCGACGGTCGATCCGGCGGACTACCGGCCCACGTTCGCGGGTGCGGTTGCGTTCGGGCCGGGTGCGGCGCTGGACGTCAACGACACGGCGCCGTTCACGCCTGTGGTCGTCTCCTCGCTCACGGGCGTGCCCACGATCAAGAACGGCGCCGTGACCGTGACGGGCACGACGTGGACGCTGAGGGCGAGCGACTTCGCGGACGGCGCCGTGCCGCTCACGCTCGAGGGCGGCGCCACGCTCGCGTTCGCCGAGGGCACGCGGTTCGCGTTCGAGGGCGACTTCGACGAGCTGGCCCACACGGGCGCGCTGCAGGTGCGTCCGCTCGTGCGCGCGGCCGACGTCGGCGCGATCGCGAATCTCCCCACCGCCCGCACCCGCGTGGGCGACACCGACTGGTACGTGATGAGGAGCGAAGACGGCACGGGCCTCGAGCTCCGCCACTCCCGCGGCTTCGCCCTCTACCTGCGCTAGGGGGCTTGGGCAAGGGCATGAGGGGCGAGGCCAACTTGCCCCCCTTGCGCGGTGGGGCGGAATATGGTAAACTATTTCCCCGTTCCGAAGCC
>CAVEDG010000218.1:0-3222 GCA_963614205.1 bacterium
TCTGTCCTTTTTGGTTACGCGGAAAATTATACACGATTCCCCGCCGAAAGGGAAGCGGAAACTGCACACCCTACTGCGCCTTCGGCTCCATGAGCACGGGCAGCGTGGCGAACTGCTGCAGGAAGGTGGCGGAAAGACCGGAGATGGAGGAGAGGCGCGCGAGGGCGCTGCGGGCGGTGCGGTCCACCTCGGCGTCGCCGCTGCCGTTGACGATGCGGAAGCCGCGCACGCGGCCGCCGGGGCCGAGCTGCAGCTCCACCTGCAGGGGCTGCAGGCCGGGATGCCACTTGAAGCTTTCCTTGTCCCACTCGCGGCGGATGGCCTGGGCCACGAGGCTCACGCAGCGCGTGACCTCGTCGTTCGCGATCTGGTTCCGCGCGCCGATGCGGTAGCCCTGGTTCATGTAGCGCAGAAACTCCTCGGGCGACATGGGCTTGTCGGCGGCCGTGCCCTTGCCGTAGGTGCGCACGTTCGGCGGCGGCTCGATCTTGGTGGCCTTCGCGCGCAGATCCGGCGCGGCGGGGGCGGACTTCACGAACTTCGCCTTCTCGCGCAGATCCACGGGTTTCTTGGGCTTCTCCGGCTTCTTCGGCTTCTCCTTCTTCTTCTCCACGACCTGCTCCACGGCCTCGACGGGCGGCGCCTTCTCGACCTTCGGCGGCGCGGGCGGCTCGGGCTTCGGCTTTTCGGCGGGCGTCTCCGGCGGCGGCGGGTTGGGGTCGGGGTCGGGATCGTCGGTCTGCACCGCCCAGGGCGGCACCACCGTGAGATCCATCGGGATGATGACGTCCGGCGGCGAGAACGCGACCTTGGCCATGATCCAGAAGAACGCGAACACGCCGAGGTGCAGGGCGAGCGACAGCCCGAGAGCCCGCCACGAGACGGGGCCCCGGGGCTTCCTCGCCCCCTGCTCGACGGTGCGTTCGTACGCGCTCACCGGCTACTTCTCCTTCGTGACAAGCGCCATCTTGCGCACGTGGCAGCCGTAGACGACCTTCACCACGTCCATCACCGCGCCGTATTCGAGGCGTTCGTCGCCGCGCACGAGCACGGGCACGTCGGGATCGGCGGCCACCTTCGCGTCGAGGTCGGCCTTGAGCGCGTCGAGCGTGAGGGGCACGTTGTTGAGGTAGACCTGGTTGTTGATGTCCACCGTGATCACGTTGGCCTTGGCGTCCTTGCTCGGCAGCGTGTCGGTCTTCGCGCGCGGCAGCATCACGGTGATGCCCTGCTCGAGCGCGGGGATCGTGAGCATGAACGTGACGAGCAGGAGGAAGGTCAGGTCGATGAGCGAGTTCATGTCGATCGACGCCTTGGCGCCGCCGACAAGCCCGCCGCGTCTGCGCAGACGGCTCATGCTAGAGACCTCTCCCCTGATCCTGGAATTCCAGCGCGATGCGGCCCATGAGATCGTCCGCAAACGATTCCATGTCGCTGAGCAGGTCGCGCAGCTGGGCGGAAAGCATGTTGTGGATCACCACGCCCGGAATGGCGATGAGCAGGCCGACCACGGTCGTGACGAGGGCGGAGGCGATGGCGGGGGCCATGGTCGCGATCGTGGCGCTGCCCGCGGCGCCCATGTCCGCGAAGGCGTCGAGCACGCCCCACACGGTGCCGAGCAGGCCGAGCATGGGCGCGATGGCGACCACGGTGGCGATCATGCCCATGCCCTTCTCCACGCGCAGCGACTCCTCGTCGAGCGCGTGCTCGCAGATGGACTTCACAAGCCCCATCTCGTGCACGGTGAGCGCGGCCGTCACGCCGGGCTGGCGCCCCACGAGCAGCGAACGCACGTCGGGCGTGAGCAGGCGCAGCAGGCGGTCGCACGCGCTGCGGTAGATGGTCTCGAACGCCGAGCCGCTGTCGTCGTGGCGCGCGAGGTAGTAGTTGAGCACGTTCTGCTCGCCCATGATGTCGCGCGACACGCGCCGCGCGAGGTGGATCTGGCCGGAAATCTCGCGCCACTTGCCGAAGATGAACGTGAACATCACCACGCTCGCGGCGAGCTGCACGAGCACGAGGCCCTTGCCCATCGCGCTCGACTGCAAGTAGCCGCTCACGAGCGAATCTGCGAAAAACTCAAGCATGCTTGTACTCTCCATTCTTGACGATCGACGTGACCTGGCCTTCGGGCGGCAGCGCGGCGCGCGACGCGCCGCACGCGGCCAGCACCTTGTCCGTGGTCTGAAAATGCGCCTTGCAGTGGTTCATGAGCCACGTGGGGCCGTGGGCCCGCACCATCTTCTCCGCGAGCTGGCGCACGCGCGGGTCGCTCGACCCGAGCGGCACCGTGCCCAGCGCGGACCCGGGCTCGACCTCCTCCGCCATGTCGCGCAGCGCGCGCAGGAACACGTCGCGCGCGAGCACCGACGCGGCCGCCACCGCGATCGAATACGCCTCGGCCTTGTGCCGCTGCTCCACCTTCACCTGCTTGCCGCGCGTCTTGAGCGACCGCTTGATCACGGCCTCCGTCGGCGCGAACTGGTCGACCACGATGAGCGGACACGCCGGCTGCTTCTCGAGCAGTTCCTCGATGCACGTGCCATGCGCCCAGGCGAGCAGGCGGTTGAGGCTGTGGATCTTCGCGTAGAGGCGGTTGTAGGCGGCGGGGCCGATCTTGACGACGGCGTAGCCCTCCGGCCCGAGCACGCCGCGGATCTTCTGCGCCATGCGCATGAGCACGCCGTTGTTCGTGATGAGCTTGCAGTCGCGCACGCCGCCCGTATCCACGTGCTTCTCGTCGCGCGCGTCGAGCCACTCCACGCGCATCGTGCGCAGCTGCTCGGCCTGGTCGGCGTCCACGTGGCAGCAGGCGACCACGAGCGGCCCGAAGTAGTCGCCCTTTCCGGATTCGTCGCTGCCGCCGTGCGGCAGGGGTGCGCCTTCTCCGGCGGCGTCCGCGCGCGCGGTGGAATACGTGCCGCCCGCGCTCGCGGCGTAGACCGCGCCGCCGCCCATCGTCACGGGCACCACGCCGTTCGGCTCCAGGTAGAACTCCACGAAGTCCTGCGCCTCGCCGCCCTGCACGCACAGCTTGCGCCGCCCGTGCTTCTCCTTCGCGTAGAGCGCGCAGTTGAAGCCGTTCCCCTCCGCCGCCGCCAGCGCATAGGGCACCTGCTTCGGACGATAGTTCCCCCCGCTCAGCAGGGCCAGAAACCGGGTCTGCTGCTCTTCGTCGAGTTCAAAGGTAAAACATGTCTTTCGTTCAGCCGTGGGCATGGA
>CAVEDG010000219.1:0-3210 GCA_963614205.1 bacterium
AGCTTCGAGCGCGCCGGCCCGCACGAGCGCATCTACCATGATCCGGCCTGGACGCGCGTGGGCATCCTCACGGCGGGCGGTCTCTGCCCCGGCCTCAACAACGTGATCAAGGGCCTCGTCGAGATTCTCTCCTTCGACTACGGCGTGAAGACGATCTACGGCATCCGCTACGGCTACGCCGGCCTCACGCCGCGCAGCCGCCAGGAGCCGCTCATGCTCGGCCCCGACGAGGTGGACACGATCCACGAAGTCGGCGGCACGATCCTCGGCAGCTCGCGCGGCCAGCAGCCCACGGACGAAATCGTGGACACGCTCGTGCGCATGAACATCAACGTGCTCTTCTGCATTGGCGGCGACGGCTCGCTGCGCTGTGCGCGCGACATCGCGGAGCTCTGCCTCGCGCGGCATCTCTCGATCTCCGTGATCGGCGTGCCGAAGACGATCGACAACGACCTGCAGTTCGTGGGGCCGTCCTTCGGCTTCGAGACGGCCTTCGTGGAGGCGACGAACGTGGTGCGCGCCGCGCACGCGGAGGCGAAGGGCACGATGAACGGCATCGGCCTCGTGCGCCTCATGGGCCGCGATTCGGGCTTCATCACGGCCTACGCCGCGCTGGCGAACCCCGTCGTCAACTTCTGTCTCATCCCCGAGGTGGACTTCGACCTCGAAGGGCCGACCGGTCTCCTCACCGCGCTTGAACGCCGCTTCGCGAGCGGCAAGACGCACACGGTGATCGTGGTCGCCGAGGGCGCGGGCCAGCGCCATATCGCGGGCACGTCGGAGAAGGACGCGAGCGGCAACGTGCTCAAGAAGGACATCGGCGAGTTCCTGCGCCAGAAGATCACCGAGCACTTCAAGACGCGCGGCCTGCCGGCGAGCGTCAAGTACTTCGACCCCAGCTACATGATCCGCAGCGTGCCGGCGCGCGGCACGGACGCGATCCGCTGCTACATGCTCGCGCGCAACGCGGTGCACGCCGCCATGGCCGGGCGCACGAACTGCGTCGTCGGCTCGGTGGGCGACAGCTACACGCTCGTGCCCATCCGTCTCGCCACGATCGAACGCCAGCAGGTGCGCCTCGACGGCGACCTCTGGCGCAGCGTGATGGACGCGACGGGCCAGGAATTCTATTTCAGCGGCACCACGGGCATGTGCGACATGGCGCCGTGAGCGATGTTTTCACGGTCGGAAACGGAAGCACAGCGCACTGCGCATAATGGATGTTATGTCAACTAGCCAGTCGGAACCCCTGGCCGCCCGCATGCGGCCGCGCACGCTCGACGAGGTCGTGGGCCAGCGCCACATCCTCGGCGAAGGCAAGCTGCTGCGCCGCGTGATCGAGGCCGACCGCCTCACGAACATCATCCTCTTCGGGCCGCCCGGCTGCGGCAAGACGACGCTTGCCGAGGTCATCGCCCGCACCACCAGGCGCGCGTTCGTGCGCTGCTCCGGCGTGGTCTCCAACGTCGCCGACATCCGCCGCGTGTGCGACCGCGCGCGCACCGAACTCGGCGGCATGGGCACGATCCTCTTCGTGGACGAAATCCACCGGTTCAACAAGTCCCAGCAGGACGTGCTGCTGCCGTACGTCGAGGACGGCACCGTGGTGCTCATCGGCGCGACCACGCACAATCCCTCGATGTTCATCAACACGCCGCTCACGAGCCGTTCGCTCGTCTTCGAGCTGCATCCCCTTTCGCCGGACGAGACGGCCACCCTTCTCGACCGCGCCCTCGCCGACACGGAACGCGGCTATGGCGGCGTGCCCATCACGCTCGACGCCGACGCGCGCCAGTTCCTCTCGGAGATCTGCGACGGCGACGGCCGCCACGCGCTCACCGCGCTCGAGGTCGCCGTGCGCTCCACGCCGCCCTCGGCGGACGGCGTCACGCACCTCACGCTCGACGTGATCCAGGAATGCGTGCAGCGGCGCATCGTGCAGTACGACAAGAAGGAAGACGGCCACTACGACACGATCAGCGCGTTCATCAAGTCCATCCGCGGCTCCGATCCCGATGCTGCGATCTACTGGCTCGCGAAGATGCTCGTGGCGGGCGAAGACCCGCGCTTCATCGCGCGCCGCCTCGTGATCTCCGCCTCCGAGGACATCGGCAACGCCGACCCGCGCGGGCTCACGCTCGCGGTGGCCGCCCTTCACGCTGTCGAGTTCGTGGGCATGCCCGAGGCGCGCATCGCGCTCGCCCAGGCCACGACGTACCTCGCCACCGCGCCAAAGTCCAACCGCTCCTACGAGGCGCTCGGCAAGGCCATGCACGACGTGGAGACCGGCGCCGTGCAGCCCGTGCCCGAACACCTCAAGAACGTGCACGTGGACGGCATCGGCGCTGCGCCGCGCGAGGAGTACAAGTATCCCCACGCCTACAAGGACGCCTGGGTGCAGCAGCTTTATCTGCGCATTCCGACCACCTACTACCGCCCTTCCAACCAAGGCTACGAGGCCACGATCGCCAAGCGCATGGAGACCAGACGATGAACACCACCTCCCCTTCCACGACCATCAAGGCCGTCGTCGTGCTGAGCGGCGGCCAGGACAGCGCCACGTGCCTCGCGCTCGCGGTGCGCAAGTACGGCGCGGCGCACGTGGCCGCCATCACGTTCAAGTACGGCCAGCGCCACCGCATCGAGACGACGTTCGCCCGCCGTCTCGCCCGGCGCTTCGGCGTCGCCCTTCACAAAATCGTGGCGATGGAGTTCTACAAACACCTCACCACGAACGCGCTGTTTGACCCCACCGCGCCCATCACGCGCCCCGCCGGCGCCGTCTGCCCCACCACCGTGGTGGAGGGACGCAACGCGCTCTTCCTGCTCGCCGCCGGCGTCTGGGCGAAGTCGCTTGGCGCGAAGATCCTCTACACGGGCGTGTCGCAGGCCGACTTCTCCGGCTATCCCGACTGCCGCGAAGTCTTCATCCGCGCCCAGCAGCGCATGATGCGCCTCGCGATGGACTGGCCCTTCCGCATCGTCACGCCGTTCATGCACCTCTCGAAGGCGGATGAATGGGCGCTCGCCGCGCAGCTCGGCATCCTCGACGTGATCAAGAACGAGACCGTGACGTGCTACAACGGCGTGCCCGGCGCGGGCTGCGGCAGTTGTCCCGCGTGTCAGCTGCGCAACCGCGGGCTGCGCGAATTTGAACGGCGTTCTGGATGCGGACGATGAGCGTGGTGGGGAAGAGCGCGTAGGCAAACG
>CAVEDG010000220.1:0-3199 GCA_963614205.1 bacterium
CGGCACGAGCTGGCTGCAGGCGAAGCAGCTGGCGATCATCGACCACGAGACGCTCACGAACGGCTGGGTCTACCTCGCGTTCGAGCCGCGGCTCAAAGTCAACGAGGAACTGAGGACCTGGGTGAATCGCTGCTCCGTCAACGAGAAGTTCCAGGTGAAGTTCGGCAGGACGCGCGCGGAATGCGAGGCCTGCGAGCCGCGCGTGGCCACGCTCAGCGACCGCCATCCCGTGCTGCCGATGAAGGTGTGGATCTGCGTGAAGATCGACGACGTGCCGACGCTGAAGGCGACGGACACGACCGCCGAGGCCGTGGGCTACTGGCGCGTGTACGTGGCCGGCTCCGAGCCGAAGACGACGACGCGCGACGCCTCCTCGGGGGCGAGTCTGCTCGCGGACACCGCGCCGGCGGCGGAGTCGGGCGCGGAGAGCGTGAACGTGTTCGGCGTGATCAAGGTCGAGAGCGTGACCACGAACACGATGATCTCGATTCCGTGGACGTGGTACTCGTGGGAGGAGCACAAGGCGCAGGACATCCCCGTGCGCAAGCTCGTGAAGACGACGAACCTCACGGAAGGCGACCTCATCTACGGCAGCGTCGGCAATGGGCGCACCTACAACGCCTGGGTGCTCGAGACGGTCACGAACACGGTCGAGCTGGCGGACGGCACGACCAACACGATCTCGTACCTCGACTGGGTGCCGAGCCTCGTGGTGCGCGAAACCGGCGACGGTCTTGGCGCGCTGGAGATGACGTGCGACGAGGATGACGACATCCCCGACGCGAGCTACTCGAAGTCGACGCGCGTGGCGCGCGGCAACGGCCTGTGGCTGCATCGCCAGAATCCCGTGGATGAAACCGGCAAGGCGATTCCGTTCTGGATCTACGGCCAGAGCGTGACGACCGACGTGGAAACGGTCATCTACGCGCCCACGGGCACGAACACCGTCTGGTCCACCATGGTCGGCAATCCGTACAGCCTGGAGGTGAACCTGAATAAGGACATCACCTTCCTCGACGCAGACGGCAACGCCACCACGCCCGACACGCGCGACCACATCTGGTACTACACCGACGATGGCAAGACGCGCATCGCGACCTACCGCGCGGGCAAGGGCTGGTACATTGTGATTCCGAAGGTGATCGACGGCCGGCTCTACCAGGCCAACAGCTTCAACGTGAAGATTCCGCTGGGCCGCGCGTTCTGGTACGACCGCCGCGGCGCAACGGATTTGAAGATCAAGTGGACGAAGCCGCAGTAGGAGACTGCGGCAGCCGCGAAACGTTCAACGCCCTCAGCTCTGCGCGAGGGCGTTCGAGAGCCAGGGAATGACCGTCTCGAAGCTGACGCCATACCAGTGGGCGGCGTCCGTCGCCTCGATGGCCTTGCACACGGCGTCCGCCGCAAGGGCCGAAGCCTCCGTCGCCGACACGCCGCGCACGACCGCGCCCGCGAAGACGGCGGCGAACACGTCGCCCGTGCCATGCGAGGACCGCGCCAGGCGCGGGTTGAAGTCGTAGACGACCTTTGCACCGTCGGAGACGGCCGTGCCGAGCAGGTCGGAATCGAAGCTGACGCCCGTGAGCACCACGTTCTTCGCGCCAAGCCCGTGCAGGGCGGCGATCAGGTCTTCGAGCTCGGTCTGCGAATAGCCCTCGAGCTTCGGCGCACGGCCGACGAGCAGCGCGGCCTCCGTCAGGTTGGGCAGGATGTAGTCCGCCCCCGCCACAAGCCGCGCCATCTTCGAGGGGAAGTCTGGCGCGAAGCCCGCGTAGAGCGCGCCGTTGTCGGCCATGGCCGGATCGACGATGCGCAGCGCGCCGGGATTCGCACACGTCTGCATGATGGAGAGAATCGGGTCGATGTGGCTTTCGCACACGTAGCCCGTGTAGAAGGCGTCGAAGGCGATGTGCTGTTCCACCCACTTCGCCTCGATCTTCGGCATTTCGGGCGTGAGGTCGCAGAACGTCCAGCCCGAGAAGCCCTTGGCGGTGTGGTTCGAGAGAATCGCCGGCGGCAGCACGGCGCATTCCACGCCGCACGCGCTCACGAGCGGCAGCGCCACCGTGGTCGAGCACTGCCCAACGCACGAAATGTCCTGAATGGTCAACAGTCTTTTCATGGTCATGATGCTAAAGGATATACCACTTTCCGCGCCGAAGATCGCGTATCCTCACGCGCCACGCGCATGAGCCCCACCCATCTTTAACTTTTAACGTATACCGCTTAATTTTTAACTTTTAACGTATACCGCTTAATTTTTAACTTTTAACTTTTAACGTATACCGCTTAATTTTTAACTTTTAACTTTTAACCTTTAACTTTTAAACTGGCGCCGGCGGAGGGCGAGGAGGCCGGCGCCGATGAGGAGCAGAAGACCGCTCGTCGGCTCGGGAACCGAATAGGTGCTCTTCCACGGAGCCATGCTCTGCATATCCATTTCCTGGGAGAACACATAGCCGTTCGACTTGAGCGTCGACAGCGTCTCACGCTGGGAAACCGCGAGAATGATCCACTTCCCGTTGCTGTCGTAGTTGCCAAGCTCGATCATGAACGACGTGGACGCGGACGTCTCGACGCCGGAGAGGTTCGCGTAGGCCGGCCCGACATTCCAGTCCACGCCCGTGACATTGCCATCTTCGTCCAAGTCGACGGTCGGCGCCCACATGGGATCGCCATAACTCCCATAAGACCCCAGATTCAGATAGGTCGTCGCGCCGCTGCCGTCCGTCATGCTGACGCGCACGGCATTCACCTGCAGTCCCGCGCCTTCGCCGCGTCCCGTGAGGTCTTGAATGGACACGGACGTTCCGTCGATCTCCTTGATTGTCGTATCCGCATCGACCATCCAGAGGAGGTAGTTGTCCTCGCCATTGGCCAGGGCGCTGAACGCCCCGCCAAGGACCAGCATCATGCAGATCAGGATTGCCTTCTTCATCGTCTTGAACGGTTCGTTGCCGCCCTCGTCCTTCGTCTCTCTCGTCTGCGCCCTACTTGGTGGCCGTCGAATCCGTCGGCTTCGTCCACTTGATCTTCAGATCCGTTGCGCCGCGGCGGTCATACCAGAACGCGCGCCCCAGCGGAATCTTCACGTTGAAGCTGTTGGCCTGGTAGAGCCGGCCGTTGATCACCTTCGGAATCACGATGTACCAGCCCTTGCCCGCGCGGTAGGTCGCGATGCGCGTCTTGCCATCGTCGG
>CAVEDG010000221.1:0-3196 GCA_963614205.1 bacterium
GCGCGCCGCAGCGCAAGATACGCGGCCTGCGTGCGCGCGAACACCATCACGCCGCTCGTGTCGCGGTCGAGCCGATGCACCACGCCCGGACGCGACGCGCTGCCCACGCGCGCGAGTTCCGGATAGCGCGCGCACAGCGCGTCCGACAGCGTGCCGGACGGATACCCCGGCGCGGGATGCACGAGCAGTCCCGCCGGCTTGTCGACCACGAGGATCGCGTCGTCTTCGAAGAGGATTTCCACGTGCGCGCGCTACTTGACCTCGAAGACGGCCGCTTCGTTCGCGGCGAGCTTCACGCGCTGCGCCGTCACGTCGCCGCGCCACACGCGGCCAAGCGCGCCGTTCACCGTCACGGGGCACTCCAGCGCGCGCGGCTCGCAGTTGATCGCGGTCACGATCGTCGCGCCGTCGGCCGCCGGATGCTCCGTGAAGACCACGTAGGGGCAGTCGCCCTTTACGACCTTCTGCTTCAGGTTCGCCACCTTCATCGCCTCGCGGAACACGAGGTAGTAGGGCTGGATCCACGTGCCCGTGAGCGCGTCCGTGCGCGCGACGGTCTGGCGGTCGATCGGCGCGTTGCAGAGCAGCATCGTGCCCTTGCCGAGCGCGAAGCGCGTGAACGCGGGGCTGCCGTCCGCCATCGTGCCGAGCACCTCGGCCTCGCCCGGCAGCAGCTGCACCGTCGCCTTGTCCCAGCAGGAGAGCGGGCGGTCGGGATGGGCGGCGAGCGTCAGGCGGCATTCATGGGCGGTGAGCGAGCAATAGTCCACCTGCACGCCCGCGTGCTCGCGCAGCAGCGAAAGGCGCGTGTCGCCGCTGTAGAGGATGAGCCCCGTGGCGCCGGAGGCGACCTTCGCGTAGAAGCGCTTCTGCGCGGGGAAGGTGTAGCTCGTGTCGCGGTCGCCCGAGCAGAGGATGTAGAAGCCCGCCTCGGGCAGCTCCGCCTCCGCGCCCGCGAAGGTCGGGTTGAAGCCGGCCTGGCGCGCGAGCAGGTAGGCGCCGAAGCCGGGAATCCAGCCATCCGACTTCTCCGGCACGATGATCACGGCGTCGGTCTTCGCCTTCGGAAGTTTCTTGAACGGCAGCGTGGCGCGGAAGTCCTGGAACGCCTTCATTTCGAGCATGACCGGCTTGGGCGTGTAGTCCTGGCGCAGCATGCCGAGCTCGCGCTCGCAGGGCGTGAGCGAGTAGGGCGGGAAGTCGAGCACCTCCTGGTCGGAGTTGCACCACCAGAGGAGCCCCTTCAGGTCGTTCGCCCACGCGCTGAACATCGTCGCGCGCACGCCCGCCGCCGAGCGTTCGTCGCTCGTGCACGACGTGCCGAGGTTGCCGATCTCCTCGACGAAGCACGGCTTGCCGCCGAGGCTGCGGTAGAGCACGGACTCCGCCGTGGGGTGCAGGATCGTGCGCATCGTGTTGAACGCCTCCTTGCCGCAGCCCGGCACGTAGAAGCAGTAGGGGTGCGTGCAGAGGACGTCGCAGATCTCGCCGTTCTGGCGCACGTTCGCGGCGGCGGTCTCCTCCGTCCTGAGACTGTGCATGCCCGAGACGATCGGCCGCGAGGGGTCGATCGCGCGGATCGCCATCGCGAGATGGTCCATCCAGTTGTAGAACGCGGCCTGGCCGGCCTCGCCCGCGCCCATGCAGTTGCACTCGTTGCCGTAGTCCCACGCCGCGATCGCCGGGTGGTCCTTCAGCTTCTCGACGAAATAGCGCACGAATTTCGTCTGCCAGCGGATCGCCTCCGGGTCGGAGAGCACGTTCTTCTCCTCGAAGACCGACGGCACGAACTGGCGGCCGCTCATCCAGCCGGTCACGATGCCGACGATGAGCTTCACGTCGTTCTTCTGCGCCACGTCGCACAGGAAGCGGAAGCGCGCGATCATCTCGTCGTCCACGCCCGCCGGGTTCGGCAGCGGACGGTTGTCGCGGAAGCGGAACGAGCGGTACTTGCCGCCGGCGTAGCAGTCGCCCGTGAGCGGCTGGAAGTCGCTCCAGAGCGGGAAGACGCGCATCACGCGCGTGCCGTGCTTCGCGAGCTCGGCCACTTCGCGCTCGACGGTTTCGGGGCTCCACTGCGACCACATGTACATGCCGGCGTTCTTCGCCCAGTAGTTGCAGCCGATGAAGAATTCGCCATCGGTGAAGATGTCGCGTGATTCGCCGTTCGCCGCGGCGAAGGTCGAAAAGCCCGCAGTCAGGGCCGCGGCGCAGAGAAGGGTTTTGAGCGTCATGGTGAAGGTATGTTGGAGGGTGAACGGAGAACCGACCAGGTGCGGCCGCACATCTGGCAGGTGATGTCGAGCGTGGGCGGGAGGTTGGCGCGGTCCTCGGCCGGCAGCGAGGCGAGCAGCGCCTGCGCGCGCTCGGCGCTGCAGTGGCACGCGAAGCGCAGCGGCCGCGTGCGGCGAATCTCCGCATGGGCGAGCCCCAGCTTGCCGAGCAGCGTGCGCGGCGCCGCCGCGCCCGCGGTCAGCGCCTTCGCCGCCGCGCCGCTCGCGAACACCTCGGCCACGCGCGCAAAGGCCTCCGCGTCGCCATCGGGCGGACATTCCACGAGCAGCCCGCGCGCGTAGACGGGCACGCCGTCGTCGCCCGCCGCCGCCGCCAGCGCCGTGCGCACGCGCCGCTGCAAGGACTGCGCGAAGTAGGCGTCAAGCCCGGCGGCGAGCGCCCTCCCCTTCCACGCGGTCGCCACGGCGCCGCTGGAGAGAATCGCGCCCGGAATCGAGCGGATGACCTCGAAGCGCCCCGAGTCGCCCAGCGCCTTCTCGTCACGCGGCGTTCCAAGGCCGTCGAAGTCGTCGAGCACCTTCTTCTTCGTGTAGCCGCGCAACGCGCCGGTCTCCGTGCATTCCACGAGAAAGCCGCCAAGCGGCCCCGGGCAGTCGAGCCGCCACGTCACGGTTTCATCCGTCTGCGACGTCTCCGCGCCCAGCAGCGCCACGCCCGCCAGCGCCTGCCCCAGGTAGTACGCGGCCGTGGGGCCGGCCAGATGCCCGCGGGCCAGCGCACCCGCCGCCGCCGTGCAGTCCACGCACAGCACGGCGAGTTTCGTGGCGGGATCCAGAATCTCGATCAAGTCGTCTTTCATCGCGTCGTCTCAATCAAGGCCGAGGTCAGGACGGCGGGCAGCGCCTTGCCCATGCGCTACTTGAGCATGAGCTGCGTGAGCAGCTTCGTGAAGCGCGCGGGA
>CAVEDG010000222.1:0-3195 GCA_963614205.1 bacterium
ACGCGTCCACTCGAGGTGCGTGGCGACGTGTGCGGCCTGACGGTGCCGGCGGTGGAGCTTCGCGCGAAGAAGGCGAAGGGGCTCGTGGTCACGCCGTCGTTCGGACACGCGACGAAGGGCGAGGCCGGCTACTGGTTCTCGCCCTACGGCTACTACGGCGAGTGGGACTGTGACAACGGGACGTTCGCCGCGTTTCGCGAGCGGATGTCGATGCCGATGTACGGCTGGGCGACGCCGCGCGGCGCGTATCTTGCGATCATCACGGGGCTCACGTGCTATCCGCGCCTGAGGGTCGATGCGAAGGACGGAAAGTATGCCGTCTCGTGCGAGCTTCTCGAGGAGCTCTGCAAGGCGGCGACCGAGGACTTCCGCATCGAGTTTCATCGGCGCGCGCCCGGCACGGGCTACGCCGCGCTCGCGGCGATCTACCGCGACCACCAGCTCGCGCGCGGCGCGGTGAAGCCGCTCGCCGAGCGCGTGAAGGCGAATCCAATCCTGAAGCGCGCCGTCGAGGCGCCGGAGATCCGCATCCGCCAGGCGTGGAAGCCCGTGCCGAGTCCGGTGAAGTGGCAGACGCCCACGAACGAGCCGCCCGTGAAGGCCGTCGTCACGTTCGACCGTGTGCAGGACATCGTCCGCGAATTGAAGCGCCAGGGCGTGCCGGACGTAGAGCTCTGCCTCGTGGGCTGGAACATCGGCGGACACGACGGACGCTGGCCGCAGTATTTCCCGGCGGAGGCGAAGCTCGGCGGCGACGCGGGGCTGAAGGCGGCGGTCACGTGCGCGCGCGACGCGGGCTACCTGATCGTGCCGCACGGCAACTTCATCGAGGGCTACACGATCGGCGACAACTGGGACTGGGCGAACGCGGCGAAGGACGAGAACGGCGAGCCGCAGCTCGCCGGCAACTTCTGCTGGGGCGGTGGCCAGCCCGTGCGGATCTGTCCGCGCCGCGCCTACGAGGTCTACTGCAAGGGCCTGATGGCGCAGCTTGCGGAGGTCGGCTTCACGGGTCTCGGCTATTTCGACGTGGTGTCGATCCTGCTCGGCACGAATTGCTTCGATCCGGCGCATCCATGCACGCGCGCGGAGGGCGCGGCGTGGTGGGGCAAGTACGCGGCGGACGTGCAGAAAACGCTCGGCGGCTTTGCGAGCGAGGGTTCGGTCGACCACTTCGCGGGGAATCTCGACTCGGTGCTCTACGCCTCGTTCGACTCGGCGGAGGGAATCGCCGCGCGCCACGCGAAGGGCGGGCTCGCGAAGACGCACGTGCCGATCTTCCAGCTCGTCTACAACGGCATCATCGTGCAGAATCCGTTTACGACGACGGTCAACTTCACGGCACAGCCGCGCTCGTCGTTCCTGAAGTTCATCGAATACGGCGGCCGCCCGAACTTCTACTTCTACTCGAAGTTCCTGAGCGACCCGAAGAAGGACTGGATGGGCAAGAACGACCTGCGCTGCGGCACGGACGAGGAGCTGCGCTGGTCGGTGGGGAAGATCCGCGAGGGCGCGGAGATCTACGCGAAGCTGCGGCATCTGCAGTATGCGTTCATGACGAACCACGAGCGGCTCGCGCCCGGCGTGGCGCGCACGACCTGGTCGACGGGTGAGTCGATCGTCGTCAACGACACGGACGCCGCGTTCACGGTGAACGGCACGACCGTCCCCGCGCGCGACTGGAAACTGCAAAATTGACGCTTGCGCGGCGGCGCGGATTTTGGTACACTAGTTCGCTGTTTTCCGAGCGCAGGAGGGCCGAGTGGCCGTTGCTGTGCGGAAGCGAACGACGTTGCGGCGTGTCCAGGCCGCGGCGCCAAAGCGGATTAACCCGGGAAAACGCGGCACGTAAGGAGTGCGCGCGGCTCCCACCAACGGACACGAAAGGTTACACAGAAAGCATGGATATGCCGACCTCCCAGGCCACGGGCCTGACGCTCAAGGACCTGTTTGACGCGGGTCTCCACTTCGGTCATCAGACGAAGCGCTGGAATCCGAAGATGAAACCCTACATCTTCGACAAGCGCAATGGCATCCACATCATCGACCTCACCCAGACCGTGACGTACATCGACGAGGCGGCGGAGTTCCTCCGCAAGACGGTTCTCGAGGGCAAGAAGATTCTCTTTGTGGCGACGAAGAAGCAGGCGCAGGAGCTCGTGAAGCAGGCGGCGGAAGAGTGCGGCCAGTTCTACATGACCGAACGCTGGCTCGGCGGCACGCTCACGAACGCGCAGACGATCCGCGGCAGCGTGAAGCGCATGAAGCAGCTGCAGGCGATCGGCGCGAAGAACAACGGCGTGCTCTCCGTGCACAAGCAGGAGAACTCGATGCTCCGCCGCGAGCTCGCCAAGCTCGAGAAGAACCTCACGGGCGTCGCCGACATGGACGAGAAGCCGGGCGCCGTGTTCGTGGTGGACGTCTGCCGCGAGCTCAACGCCGTCAAGGAGGCGGCGCGTCTGCGCATCCCGCTGGTGGCGATCACGGACACGAACGCGGATCCGGACCCGATCGACTACGTGATTCCGGGCAACGACGACTCCGTGCGCGGCATCGAGCTCATCGTCGAAGGCATGGTCAAGGTGATCAAGGCCGCGAACGACGAATATTCCGCCCGCGCGGCCGAAGAGGCGCAGAAGCGCGCCAACGAGCGCCGCGAGCGCGAGGAGCAGGAGAAGGCCGAGCGCGCCGCGCGCCGCGAGAAGGCCGCCGCCGAGAAGAAGGCCGCCGCCGCCGCCAAGGGCGAGGAAGTCGCCAAGGCCGCCCGCGGGGGCGCGAAGACCGCCAAGGCCGGCGCCGTGGCGAGCGCCGTGAAGCAGGCCGCCCGCGCCGCCAAGGAAGCCGCCGAGGCCAAGGCCAAGGAAGAGCTCGCCGCGAAGCGTCAGGAGAAGGTCGCCGCCGCCGAGGCCGCCGTCAAGGCCGCCGAAACGGCGCCGGCGGCAGAGTAACCGAACGGACGGGGGAGCTGCGCTCCCCCGAACCCCCACAAAAGGATAAGTGTTATGGCTATTACCATTGCCCAGATCAAGGAACTGCGCGAAGCCACTGCCGCCGGCATGGGCGCGTGCAAGGAAGCGCTCACCGCCTCGAACGGCGACATGAACGAAGCGATCAAGTACCTGCGCGAAAAGGGTCTCGCCGTCGCCGCCAAGCGCGTCGACAAGGAGTCCAAGCAGGGCATCATCGCCCTCGCCC
>CAVEDG010000223.1:0-3155 GCA_963614205.1 bacterium
GATCCGAAGGAGTTCGGCGGCAAGAACGTCGCGGCGTATGCGCTGAAGGCGAAGTGCGACCAGGGGGGGCGGCGGAACCTGGTGAGGGGTTTAGGGGCCATTACCGAAGGCACGGAAATGTGGTATAATTCAAGGTCTTGCCGAAACAGTCAAGATGCTTGATTCGCACATGAAAATACTTCTTTCAGGACTTCTGGCGCTGGCGCTGCACGCCGCGGCGGCGCCGAACCCAACCGCGCCGACGTCCGACCGCGACCTGTGGAACCGCGGCTACGACGCCTACGTGGCGGGCGACGCCACGAACGCGCTCGCCACGCTGCGCGGGCTTGTGCTGAGCCGCACGCACGGCGCGCGCGCGGCGGAGGTCGTGGGCGCGCTGCGCGCCGCCGACCGCGCCGCCGCCCTCGCGCAGGCGAAGGACGCCGCGGGCGTGAACGCCGCCGCCGCCGCCCTTGAACCCCTGCGCCGCGCGGGCGCGGCCGCCGACGAAAGCGCGGAGATGATGCAGCTCGCCCTGCGCGCGGCGCCGGACGACCCGCGCGCCAACCGCAACTTCACCCGCGCGGTGACGGGCCTCGCCGCGCTGCGCGACGACCTGCACGTGCAGGAGGTGCTCGCGCGCACGAAGGACCAGGCGCCGCAGACGCTGCTCGCGCAGGCGAAGCGCACCGCCCTCGACGTGCTCACCGCGCAGGCCGCGCTCGCCACGAACGAGGCCGCCGTGGCCGTGGCGCAGGGCGAGGCGCTCGCCCGGCGCGCGGGCGAGCTCGCGGATGCGCTCATTCCGCTCAAGCGGCAGATTTTGCAGTCCGTCACGAACGAACAGCAGGCCGCGGAGCTCGTGGGCGACGTGGAGGCCACGCGCGATCGCGCGCGCCGCGCCGTGGAGCAGCTGGAGGATCTCTCCCCCGAGGCCGCCGACAACCTCGCCGCGATCGAGACGGCCTTCCACCGCTACTGGAAGAGCGCGCTCGAACCGCCCCAGGCGCTCGACGCGGATCTGCTCGCGCAGACGAACGCCTACATGGACGTGGAACAGGAGAACGGCCGCGACTGGCAGACCGAGGCGCTCGACGCCACGCGCCTCTTCCGCGCGCGCTTCCCCGAATGGGCGCCGCGCAAGGCGCAGGAGATCCAGCAGAAGATCCAGCAGGGCGACACGAACGCCGTGCCCTTCACGAAGGAGGCGCAGGAGGAGATCGCGCAGCTCGCCACCCGCGTCGAGGAGCGTCAGCGGAAGATGCTCAAGACCGCGCTGCCGCCGGACCAGCTCGAGATCCTGCGGGACCTCTCGCGCATCCGCGAGCTCATGCCCAAGGACAACGGCGGCGGCGGCGCCCAGAACCAACAGCAGAATCCCCAGCAGCCGCCCGACAAGAATCAGGACAAGGACAAGAACCAGGATCAGGACAAGAACCAGAACCAACAGCAGAACTCCGATCAGGGCCAGGACGAGCCGCCGCAGGAGAACGAGCCGCAGGAGCAGCCCGAGAAGGAGCCGCCGCCCGAGACCTCGCAGGAGCAGAAGGACGTGGAGAATCTGCTGCGCAAGGCGCAGGAGCGCAGCGAGGAACACGAGAACGAGAAGAAGGCGCGCATGAACAAGGCGCGTCTGCCGCCCAACGAGCGGGACTGGTGATGCGGCGCGCGCGGAACACGGGGCGTCTGCTGCTGTGCGCGCTGCTGTGCGTCGCCGGCGCGGTTCACGCGAAGGCGCCGGCGCGCGCGGCGGCCGCGCCGATCGCCGTGGTGCAGACGGTGACGGCGTGTGCGCCGGCGGAGCGCGCCTACGCCGCCGCGCTCGCGGAGAAGACGCGCCGCGCGCTCGCGGAAGGCGGCGTGAAGGCCGATCTCGTGGACGACCGCGCACTTGCCGCGACGCTCGCGAAGCGCCGCCTCGTCTACCTCGTGACGTGCTCGAAGCCGACGGCGGCGCAGCTGCAGGCGCTCGCGCAGTTCCGGGCGCGCGGCGGCAGGATCGCCGCGCTGCAGTGCCTCGCGCCCGACCTTGCCGCGCGGTTGGGCGCGCCCGTGGCGCCGGGCGTGGCGACGGACGTCGGCCCCGTGCGGACGCTGCGCCTGAAGAACGTCTGGTGGATGCCGAACTTCTTCCGGGCGACGGAGGCCGAGGACGCCAAGGCGCGTCTGCTGCTCGGCATTGCGGCGGCGGCCGTGCCGGGCGCGTGGGACGCGGCGGCGTGGGACGCGCGGCGCGCGCGCCGGCTGGCCGCCGAGCGCGACTACGGGCGCCGGCAGAAGCCGCGGGCGGGCGAGATCCACGCCGTGTGGGACCACACGGGGCAGGGGCTCTTTCCCGGCGACTGGCCGCGCACGATGCGCCTGCTGCGCGCAAACGGCGTGACGGATCTCTTCGTGAACGTAGCCGGCGCGGGCTTCGCGCACTACCCCTCGCGCATTCTGCCGCCGTCGCCGCTCGTGCACTCGGCGGGCGATCAGCTGGCGGCGTGTCTCGCGGCGGCGCGCGGCACGGGCGTGCGCGTGCACGCCTGGGTGCTCTGCTTCAACGCCACGCGCGGCTCGAAGGCGCGCCTCGCCTCGCTCGCCAAGCGCGGCTGGCGCGTGAAGGACGCGGCGGGCCGGCTCACGGAGTATCTCGACCCGTCGAACGCGGACGCGCGCTGGCATCTCATCTCGGCGATCGACGAGCTTGCGCGCGCCTATCCCGTGGCGGGCGTGCACCTCGACTTCGCGCGCTGGTACGAGAAGGCGGCCGGGCGGCGCGCGGCCGCGCCGGTCACGCAGTTCGTGGAGGCCGTGCGCCGCCGGCTGCGCGCCGCGCGTCCGCGCATGTGGCTCACGGCGGCCGTGCTGCCAAGCTACCCCGCGTGCGCGGCATCCGTGGGGCAGGACTGGGGCGCGTGGCTCGACCGCGACCTCGTGGACTACGCCGTGCCGATGAACTACTTCGAAGACCGCGCGGCGTTTTCGTCCGCCCTGGCGCGGCAGGCGGTCACGCCCGCGCGGGCGCGGCGCATTCTCGCCGGCATCGGCGTGACGGCGAACGAAAGCCGCCTCACGCCCGCGCAGGTGATCGACCAGGTGAACCTCGCGCGCCGCGCGGGGCTGCCCGGCGTCGCGCTCTTCGACCTCGACGCCACCCTCGCGGACCGCGTGCTCCCCATCCTCCGCCTCGG
>CAVEDG010000224.1:0-3106 GCA_963614205.1 bacterium
AGTTAGAGGGTCGTGGTTAGTGGTTGGAGGAAAAGTGGAGACATGACGATGCAGATGAAGAAGACGATGGCGGCGCTGGGCGTGGCGCTGGCGCTGGGCGCACTGGCCGCGACGCCGGACGAACAGGGGTTCATCCGCGATTGGCTCGTTTCGGGTCCGTGGCCGAGCTATCAGGTCAAGGATCGCGGGCAGGGGCTCGAGACGGACTTCCTGCAGCTCGAGGACGAGGCGCTGCCGTATCCCGGCAAGCGCGAGACGGCGACGTTCAAGGCCGACTGGGGCGTGCTCGTGGCGGGCATCGGCTCGTCGAACGAATGGGGCTTCAAGACGAACGCCGTGTTCGACGCAAGCTGGCGGCCGCTGAAGGCCGAGGCGGGGATCATCCGGATGGACGGCCGCTTCGCGCCGATCGACGACTATTTCGTGACGTATGCCGCGTGCTACATCGACGCGCCGGAGGCGCGCGCGGCGCGGCTCGCCGTCGGCTCTGACGACGACCACAAGATCTTCCTCGACCTCGACCAGGTGGGCAAGGCGACGTCGAGCCAGGACATCCTGCCCGGCTCGTTCGCGTACGACGTCACGCTGCCGAAGGGGCGCAGCCGCCTGCTCTTCAAGCTGCAGGACCGCACGGGCGGCTGCGGCTTCTGCGTGCAGCTGCTCGACCGCGAGGGCAGGCCGATGCGCGACGTGGCGATCACGCTCGACGCGCGCGGCACGAAGACCACGCTCGCGGCGCGGCTCGCCGAGCGGCGTTCGCCCGAGAAGCTGCGCGCGCGGCTCGCGGCGGCGCGGGCGGCCGGCGCGAAGGCGCGGGAGGCGCTTGCGGCGGTGCGGGCGCGGGAGGCGACGCTCTCCAACGCCTGCGCGAAGGTGGAGGCGGACCTGCGCGCGGCCTACGCGGCGCGCGAAGCGAAGTATGCGGCGGAGCACGCGGCCTGGGCGGCGCGCGGAAAGCCGAGCGTCGCGGAGCCGTTCGAGCCGTGCGCGCGGCGCGAGACGCTCTGCCTCAACGGCCGCTGGGAGGCCAGCGCCGACGGCGGCGCCACGTGGCGCCGCGCCTACGTGCCCAGCCGCCAGCTGGACGACTTCTTCTATCCGTGGATCTATCCCGTGAAGGACGGCAGGCCGAGGCCCGGCTTCGAGAACATCCTCGACCCCGTCAACAACGCGCGCAAGGCCGTCTACCGCACCACGTTCGCGTGGGACGGCGAGCACGACCTCGTGCTGCGCTGCGACGCGGTGCTCGACGTCAACGCCGCGTTTGCCGTCAACGGCACGGCGTGCGGCACGTGGGCGGGCGACCGCGGCGTCGTGCGCGTGCCGCTCACGGGGCTGCGCAAGGGCGAGAACACGCTCGAGATCACGGTGGAGGTGCCGAGAGCCTCGCTCGCGAGCGGTCTGCGCGGCGACATCTTCCTCGAGACGCTGCCGAAGGTGCGCGTAGACGACGTGTGGGTGAAGACGAGCTGGCGCAGGAGCGCGCTCGGCGCGAAGACCGACCTCGTCAACCGCACGGCGGAGGACGTCACCGCCACCGTGGCGGCCTATGCCGTGCGCGACGGGCGCGTCCGCTTCCGTCTGCCGGAGAAGACCGTGGCGATTCCCGCGGGTGGCGCGGCGACGGTCAAGGCGCAGGACGTCTGGGCCGATCCGCTCACGTGGGGGATCGGCGGCCGCTTCGGCGAGCCCGACCTCTACACGCTCGTCACGGACGTGCGCGTGGGCGGCGCGCTCGTGGACCGCCACGAGGTCGAGTTCGGCTTCCGCGAGTTCTGGATCTTCCACACGGACTTCTTCCTCAACGGCCGGCGCATCATCCTGCAGGGCGACGTGGGTCATCTCGAGGTCAAGGACAAGCGGCGGCGCGACATCGCCTGGCCGCTCTACCGCGCCGACGGCATCAACATCGTGCGCGTGCACGACTCCGGCTCCCAGTGGAGCCTTCCTGCGGTGCGCGACGCCGACCGCATGGGCATGGCCGTCTACGCGCAGATGTACCCGAAGCTCTCCGAACCCGGCGCGCCGCACTCGCCCACGAACTTCGCGCCGTTCGAGGCGTGGGCCGCCACGGAGACGCATCGGCGGAACCTCGCCGCCTACACGCGCTGGTGGAAGGACCTGCGCAACCATCCCTCCGTGCTCGTCTGGTCCACGGACAACGAGATCTTTACGCAGGCGTGGGACTCCGAGGCCAAGGCGGCGTTCAACGTGCGCAACGACCGCGTCGGCGCGCTGTACGGCGACTTCATGAACACGCTGGACAAGTCGCTCGTCGTCACGCGCGACGGCGACGTCGGCACGTGGAACCGCGAGGCGCGCTGGTGCCAGGACCCGCCGTGCCGCACGGCCAACTACCACTATCCGAACTACAACAACGAAGCGTGGGCCGTGAACTGGCAGACCACGTATGAGTACCGTCCCGTCGTCTTCGGCGAGGCGCTCTACTGCTCGTATCTCCTGGTCGGCACCGAGGGCTGGGTGGGCGGACGCCCGAAGCTCGTGGCGGAGAAGGCCGCGGCGGTGGCGAAGTGCGCGGGCCTCTACGCGGCGCTCGGGATCCCGTGCGCCGTCTACATGGGGCTGGGGCTGGACGGCTTCACGACGATCGACGACACGGGAAAGGGCAATCCGTGGGGACTCAAGGCGCGCGACATCGCGGCGTTCAAGGCGAACGGCGCGCTGCCGCCGGGCCGGCGCGCGGACCAGTATCCGTGGCTGCGCATCGACTGGCCGGCGTATTCGGGCGAGGGCGAGCGCGAGCCTGCGGACCACGTGCCGTGCAGCACGTGGGGCACGCAGGCGATGAACGTCTACGAGGCCGGCGTGCCGAGCCACGTGCGCAACGCCGTGAACGACGCCTACCGTGCGGCGCTGCGGCCGCAGCCGCCGGTCGACGCGGGGCGCTTCGCCGAGGCGATCGTCACGGCCGCGCCGCGGGCGGACGTGTGGACGACGACGCCGGCGGGCAATCGGGCGGGCGTCCGCGCGGACGCGCAGGGGCGCGCGTGGTTCCGATCGCTCGCGCCCGGCCGGCGCGTCTTCGCGAGCGGCGGGACGTCCGTCGAGGTTGACCTGCCCACGCGCGGCGCCGCCGCCGTGGCGA
>CAVEDG010000225.1:0-3088 GCA_963614205.1 bacterium
GCAAGGAGGACTTCGACATGGACATGAACCTCTCGCTCTGCGGCGTGGGGGCCGTGCTCTCGCAGTCGATGGACGACGGCGCGCTCGAGATCAAGGAGGTCATGAAAGGCGGGCCGATGGCGCGCGAAGGCTCGATCAAGAAAGGCGACAAGATCGTGGGCGTGGGCCAGGGCCACGGGCCGATCGAGGACGTGGTGTGGAAGCCGATGCGAAAGTCCATCAAGAAGATCCGCGGCCCCAAGAACACGCGCGTGGTGCTGGAGGTCACGGACCGCAACGGCTCCTCGCGCCGCAAGGTGCCGATCATCCGCGACGAGATCAAGCTCGAAGACCAGGCCGCCACGGGGCGCGTGGAGACGGTCACGCTCGACGGCGTCACGCGCACGATGGGCTACGTGAAGCTGCCCGCGTTCTACGGCACGATGGACAAGAAGCCGAACGATCCCGGCTACCGCTCCTGCTCGCTCGACGTGGCGAAGTGGGTGGCGCGCTTCAACACGCAGGGCGTGGACGGCATGATCCTCGACCTGCGCGGCAACGGCGGCGGCTCGCTCAAGGAGGCCGTGCTGCTCACGGCGCTCTTCGTGCGGCCGAATCCCGGGCCGTGCCCCGTGGTGCAGATCCGCGAAGTGCGCAACCTCTACGTGCTGCCCACGTTCCCGGACCAGCCCACGTTCGCGTTCCGCAAGCCGCTCGTGGTGCTCATCGACCGGCACTCGGCGAGCGCGAGCGAAATCGTGGCGGGCGCATTGCAGGACACCGGGCGCGCGCTCGTGGTCGGCGACACGCAGTCGCACGGCAAGGGCACGGTGCAGACCGTGATGCCGATGGGCCGCGCCGAATACGGCTCGATGAAGATCACCACCGCGCGCTTCTACCGCATCAACGGCTCCTCCACGCAGGTGCGCGGCGTGGCGAGCGACGTGCGCCTGCCCTCCGTGTTCGACGAGAACGTGAACGTGGGCGAAGACAACCTGCCCAACGCGCTGCCGTGGAGCCGCATCGAGCCGGCCGCCTACGACGCGATCTGGAACATGGCGGACTACGTGCCGGAGGTGCGCGCGCGCTCCGCCGCGCGCGTGGCGGCGAGCGACGAGTGGACGAAGCGCCTGAAGGTCGTCTCGCTCTGCCGCGACCTTTCCGAACGCCGCGAGGCGCCGCTCGAACGCACCGCCCGCAAAAAGATGATGAAGGACGAGCGCGCGATCCTCGACGCCGCCGACGAGGCCGAACGCGCCGACGAGGAACTGGAGAGCGACGAGGACGAGACCGGCGCGGAGGAAGACGACGCCGCGACGAAGGAACGCGACGCGGCGGCGGCGCGCAAACGCGACATCGTGCTCACCGAGGCCATGAACATCCTCGCCGACCTCACGCGGCTCACGCGCGGCGGCGAGGCGCCGAACGCGCCCGCGCAGCCGTCGCGTCTGCCGGCCTGGATGCAGCTGCTGCAGGGAGGACGCGACGAATGAACCTGATCCACTTCGTGAAGATGCACGGCGCGGGCAACGACTTCGTGCTCGTGGACGACCGCGCGGGCCGTTTTCCCGCGCATGACCACCTGCGCCTCGCGGCGCTCGCCGCCCCGCGCACGGGCGTGGGCTGCGAGGGCGTGATCCTCGTGCAGAGCTCCGCGGTCGCGGACTTCAAGATGCTCTTCTTCAACCCCGACGGCACCGAGGCCGACCTCTGCGGCAACGGCGCGCGCTGCGTGGCCGCGTTCGCGCGCGCGATCGGCGCGGTCAAGGGCCGCTCCATGACGTTCGAGACCCACGCCGGCATGGTCGACGCCGAGGAGATCGAGCCCGGCAAGGTGCGCGTGTGGATGCCCGAGCCGCACGACCGCCGCTACGGCCTCGACGTGGACGGCGTCACGGGCGACTTCATCGTGGCGGGCGTGCCGCACTTCGTGGTGCCCTGCGACAGCGTGGCGGCCGTGGACGTGGAGACCCTCGGCCGGAAGCTGCGCCTCGCCGCCGCCTTCGAGCCCAACGGCACGAACGTGGACTTCGCGCAGTTCATTCCGCCCAACCGCGTGCTGCTGCGCACCTACGAGCGCGGCGTGGAGGCCGAGAGCGGCGCGTGCGGCACGGGCGCGGTGGCCACCGCCGTCGTCGCGGTGGAGACGAAGGGTCTCTCCCTGCCCCTGCACGTGCGCACGCAGCAGGGCTTCGACCTCACGATCGACGGCGACTGGCGCGGCGCGAAGTGCACGGGCTTCACCCTCACGGGACCCGTGAAGAAGGTTTTCGAGGGCGACATCGATCTCGATGCGCTCGACATCGGCAACGAAATGGAGTAAACGACATGAGCGAACTGATTGTGGCGCTGGACGTGCAGTCCCGCGCGGAGGCCGTGGCGCGCGTGACGCAGATCGGCGAGGCGGTGGACTTCTACAAGATCGGCCTCGAGCTGTTCACGGCGGAAGGCCCGGACGTCGTCAAGGCGGTGAAGGATCTCGGCAAGAAGGTCTTTCTCGACCTCAAGCTCCACGACATCCCGCGCACGGTCGAGCGCGCGGTGCGTTCCGGCGGCACGCTCGGCGTGGATCTGATGACGATCCATTCCGTGGGCGGCAAGGCGATGATCAGGGCGGCGGCGGACGCGGCGGCCGAGTTCGGCGCGGCCGGGCCGAAGATCCTCGCCGTCACGGTGCTCACCTCGCTCGACCAGAACGACCTTGCGGACGTGGGCATCGTCAACCGCACGCCGGCGGAGCAGGTGGCGGCGATGGCGCGTTTCGCCACGGAGAACGGCGCGCACGGGCTCGTGTGCTCGCCGAAGGAAGTCGGCGCGCTCTCGAAGGCGCTCAAGGCCGGCACGCTCTTCGTCACGCCCGGGGTGCGCCCCGCGGGCGCGGCGGTGGGCGACCAGAAGCGCGTGGCCACGCCGGCGGAGGCCGTGCGCGACGGCGCGACGCACCTCGTCGTCGGCCGCCCGATCCTCGCGGCCGCCGACCCGGCCGCCGCCGCGCGCGCCATTCGCGCCGAAATGGGCCGCTAGCGAAACGCGCGGTCCTTCCCCGCTACTTGCTCGCGAGGAAGGCCGTGGCGTCGGCGAGCGCGCGATCCGTGAGCGCGGTGAGGCA
>CAVEDG010000226.1:0-3028 GCA_963614205.1 bacterium
AGCGCCGTGCGGGCGGGCAGGTAGAGGCGAACGATCTCGATCTGCTCCTGCCCGCGCACAACGGTTTCCGACGTGAAGACCTGACGCGGCGCGAGACGGCCCTGGCCGCCGAAGCGCGGCTCGTCCGTGTCGAGCGCGAGGCGGAAGCGGCGACGGCCGGGCGGCACCATCACGCCGTAGTCCGTAAACGAGCGCGTGGCGTTGAAGTTGAAGACGTAGACGAGGCCGTTGCGCCAGAAGGCGAGCACGTGGTCGTCGTCGTTGAGGGCGAGCGGCACGGGCGCGCCCGTGTCGCGCACGGTGCGGAGCATCGCCTCGTCGAAGTCGCCCAGCGCCTTGAAGCGCAGCTTCGGGTCGTCGCGCAGGCTCCACTGGCGACGCGCGTGCGCGTAGCTCCAGCCGTTCTCCGCGCGCGGAAAGTCGATCCATTCGGGGTGGCCGAACTCGTTGCCCATGAACGTGAGGTAGGCGTCCTGGGCGAGGGCGCACGTGGCGAGGCGCGCCATCTTGTGGAGCGCCACGCCGCGCTCGATTTCGAGGCCGTGCTGGTCGGCGCCCATGCCGAAGTAGACCGCGGCGTCCACGAGCTGGAAGAAGAACGTCTTGCCGCCCACGAGCGCCTGGTCGTGGCTTTCCACGTAGGAGACGACCTTCTCCTCGGCGCGCTTGTCGGTGAGCGCGTGGTAGAGGCCGTGCATGTTCCAGTCCTCGTCGCGCACTTTCTCGGCGAGGCGGAACCAGAAGTCGGGCACGCCCATGGCCATGCGATAGTCGAAGCCCATGCCGCCGTCGGCGCGCGGCGAGGCGCAGCCCGGCATGCCGCTCACGTCCTCGGCGATCGTGAGCGCGGCGGGGTTGACCTCGTGGATGACGCGGTTGGCGAGCGCGAGGTAGCACCAGGCGTCGTCGTCCATCGAGCCGTCGAAGTACTGGGCGTAGCTGGTGAAGGCGGCGCCGAGGCCGTGGTCCCAGTAGAGCATGGAGGTCACGCCGTCGAAGCGGTAGCCGTCGAAGTGGAACTCGTCGAGCCAGTAGCGGCAGTTGGACAGCAGGAAGTGGAGCACGTTCGTCTTGCCGTAGTCGAAGCAGCGCGAATCCCAGGCGCGGTGCCAGCCCTTGGGTCCGTCGTGGAAGTACTGGTACGGCGTGCCGTCGAAGAGGGAGAGACCGTCGCGCTCGTTCTTGACGGCGTGGGAGTGCACGAGATCCATGATCACGCGCAGACCGAGGCCGTGCGCCGTATCGACGAGGCTCTTGAGGTCCTCGGGCGTGCCAAAGCGCGAGCTGGCCGCGAAGAAGCTGGAGACGTGGTAGCCGAAGCTGCCGTAGTAGGGGTGCTCCATCACGGCCATGAGCTGCACCACGTTGTAGCCGGCGCGCGCAATGCGGGGCAGCATGGCGTCGCGGAACTCCGCGTAGGTGGCCACGCGGGGCTCTTCGCCCGCCATGCCCACGTGCGCCTCGTAGATGCGCGGCGGCGCCTTTGCGCGCGGCGCGGCGTGCTGCCACGCATAGGGGGCGCGCGGCTGCCACACCTGGGCGCAGAAGAGATTGGTGGAGGCGTCCTGCACCACGCGCCGCGCGTAGGCGGGGATGCGTTCGCCGCGGCCGCCGGACCAGCGCGTTTCGAGGCGGTAGAACTGGCCGTGGCGCAGGGCGCGCGCGGGGAATGCGCGTTCCCACGTGTCGGTGCCGGGGAGGCGGCGCAGGGCGAAGCGCGGCAGCAGCTGCCATTTCGAGAAGTCGCCCACGAGCCACATCTCCGTGGCGTGCGGCGCCCATTCGCGGAAGACCCAGCCCGTGGCGGTGCGGTGCAGGCCGTAGTATTCGTGCGCGCTCGCCCAGTCCGCGAGCCGGCCGCCGCGCGCGCCCATGAGCTCCCGCGCGCGCGCCTCGGCGTGTGCGGCGCGTCCGCGGATTGCGTCCGCGTAGGGTGCGAGGTAGGGATCGTCCAGGAGATGTGAGCGCGGCGTCATGTGCGGGAGTCCTTTCACGTGCGGGCGTCAGCGGATGCCGAGCACCTTGTGCATCTGGATCGAGAGCGACCACGGCGGCAGTGCCAGCGGGTCGAGTTTGTTGACCTTCGCGAGCAGCGTGAGCGCGCGGCGGTAGTGGATGCGGTTGTCCTCTTCCAGCGGCGAAACGTAGTAGTCGGTCGCGGCGATGCGCGCGCGCATGTCGCGGCAGAACGGCGCGAGGTCGGATGAGGTCGCGACGATGCGCACTTCGTCCGCGCGCCGCAGCATGGTCTCGTCCCGGTAGCGCGCGGCGTACTGCGCCTTGGGCGACACGGCGATGTAGTCGAAGAGCTCGGGATGCGGCGGCGCCGTGACGCCGTTCGTCTCAAGCGCGATCCAGCGGCCGTCCGCCTTCAGCGCCAGCAGCAGGTCGTCGAGGTCGGGCTGGATGGAGGGCTCGCCGCCCGTCACGATCACGCTGCGGTTGCCGAGCCGGTCGACTTCGCGCTGGATCTCGTACGCGCTCAGCTGCAGGCGCTCGCTCTTGTGCGTGTCGCACCAGCTGCACGCGAGGTTGCAGCCCGAGAAGCGGATGAACGTGGCGGGGCGCCCCATGTTGCGGCCCTCGCCCTGCAGCGACGCGAAGATCGCGTGAAGTCGGTAGCGGCCGCTCATGTGCTGTACTCCGCGCACGAATCGGGCGTTTCCCACACCCGCACGCTCGAAAGCCCCGGCACGCGCGGCCGCAGCAGCTCGAAGAAGTGGCGCGCGAGATTCTCCGCCGTCGAGCGGAAGGGAATCGCCACCGCGCGCATGCCGTTCTTCAGCACCACCGCCGCGATCTCGCTCTCGCCCGCGGACGACTTGTCGTAGATGAACGCATGGTCGAAGCGCGCGAGGATCTCCTCCTCGCACACGCGCTTGAGATCCTTGAAGTCGATCACCATGTCCGCCGTGTCGCCCGGCGCCTGGCGCACGCTCGCCTCCACGCGGTACGTGTGGCCATGCAGGTTCTTGCACAGGCCCTGATGGTTGGTCAGCACGTGCGCGGCGTCGAATTTCACGCTCTT
>CAVEDG010000227.1:0-3025 GCA_963614205.1 bacterium
GTCGATCTCCGCCGGCGACGCGCTCGCCACGCACCATGTACACGCGGGCGTGGCGCGAATCGTCGCGGCGAAGCGTTCACGCGCGCGGGCCGTGAGTTTTTTCGAATCGGTCACGCCCTTCCACGCACCCGTCAGCAGTTCCTCCGCCACCGCGAGCGGCGCCGTGACGGCGGCCGCGTACACGGCGCCGGCGAGCGGGCCGCGCCCCGCTTCGTCGATGCCCATCACGACGTCGCCCGTGGCGCGCTCGAACGACAGCATCGTTCCGTTGCCGATCGTCTCCCGCTGCATCCGCCTACTCCAGCACGAGCGCACCGTTTCTGGCCGTGACCTTGACGGTCGAGCCGGGAGGATACGCGCCCGCCACGAGCGCGCGGGCCACGGGCGTCTCGAGGTCGCGCTGGATCGCGCGCTTCACGGGACGCGCGCCGTAGGCCGGATCGTAGCCGTCCTTCGCGAGCACGTCGAGCCCCGCCGCGTCGATCTCGAAGCCGACCTCCTGTTCGGCGAGCCGCTTCGAGAAGTCCTTGAGCTGCAGCGTCACGATGGCCTTGATCTGGTCCTGCGTGAGCGACTTGAACTCGAGGATCTCGTCCAGACGGTTGAGGAATTCGGGACGGAAGATCGTCTTGAGCGCCTCGCGCGGCGCGTTCGAGGTCATGATGACCACGGCGTTGCGGAAGCTGACCGTGCGGCCGTGCGAATCGGTGAGGCGGCCGTCGTCGAGCACCTGCAGCAGCAGGTTGAAGACGTCGGGATGCGCCTTCTCGATTTCGTCGAGCAGCACCACGGAATACGGCTTGCGGCGCACGGCCTCGGTGAGCTGACCGCCTTCCTCGTAGCCGACGTAGCCGGGAGGCGCGCCCACGAGACGGGAGACGTTGTGCTTCTCCATGTACTCGCTCATGTCGATGCGCACCATCGAGGCCTCGTCGTCGAAGAGCTCGCTGGCGAGCGCCTTGGCGAGTTCCGTCTTGCCCACGCCCGTCGGGCCGAGGAAGAGGAACGCGCCCACGGGACGCTGGCGGTTCTTGATGCCCGCGCGCGAACGCAGCACGGCGTCCGCCACGGCGTCCACCGCCTCGTCCTGGCCGATCACGCGCTCGTGCAGCGTCTCGGGCAGCTTGAGCAGCTTCGCGCGCTCGCCTTCGAGCAGCTTCGTCACGGGGATGCCCGCCCAGCGCGAGACGACGTCGGCGATTTCGTCCGCCGTGACCTCCTCGCGCAGCAGCTGGCCTTCGCCGTCCTTCTTGATGTCCGCCTCGTGCTGGTGCAGCTTGCGCTCGAGCTCGGGGATCTTGCCGTACTTGATCTGCGAGGCCTTGGCGTTGTCGCCCGCGGCGAGCGCGGCCTCGAAGGCGAGACGCGCCTCGTCGAGTTCGGCGCGCACGCGCTTCACGTCCTCGAGCGCGGCCTTCTCGTTCTTCCAGCGCGCGGTCATCGCGTCCGCCTTCGCCTTCTCCTCGGCGAGTTCGCGGCGCAGTTCGTCCAGGCGCTTGCGGGAGGCGTCGTCCGTCTCCTTCTCGAGCGCGATTTCCTCGATCTCGAGACGGCGCACGTGGCGCGAGATCTCGTCGAGTTCAGCGGGGCAGGAGTCCATCTCGGTGCGGATCGAGGCGCAGGCCTCGTCGAGCAGGTCGATGGCCTTGTCCGGCAGGAAGCGGTCCTGGATGTAGCGCGCGGAGAGCGTGACGGCGCTCACGAGCGCCTCGTCGCGGATGTGCACGTTGTGGTACTTCTCGAAGCGCTCCTTGAGGCCGCGCAGGATCGACACCGTGTCCTCCTCCGAGGGCGGATCCACGAGCACGGGCTGGAAGCGGCGTTCGAGCGCCGCGTCCTTCTCCATGTACTTGCGGTATTCGTCGAGCGTGGTGGCGCCCACGCAGTGGAGCTCGCCGCGCGCGAGCATCGGCTTGAGCATGTTGCCCGCGTCCTGCGAGCCCTCGGTCTTGCCGGCGCCCACGATGGTGTGGATTTCGTCGATGAAGAGGATAATGCGCCCGTTGGCGGCGCGGATCTCGTTGAGCACGGCCTTGAGGCGTTCCTCGAACTGGCCGCGGTACTGCGCGCCGGCCATGAGCGCCGTCATGTCGAGCGAGAACACCGTGCGGTCCTTCAGGCCCTCCGGCACGTCGCCGCGCACGATGCGCTGCGCCAGGCCCTCGACGATGGCGGTCTTGCCCACGCCGGGCTCGCCGATGAGCACGGGGTTGTTCTTCGTCTTGCGCGAAAGGATGCGCACCACGTCGCGGATTTCCGTGTCGCGGCCGATGACGGGGTCGAGCTTGCCGCTGCGGGCGAGTTCCACGAGGTCGGTGCCGTATTTCTTGAGCGCCTCGTACTGGCCTTCCGGATTGTCCGTGGTCACGCGCTGGTTGCCGCGCACGGCCTGCAGCGCCTGCAGGAAGTTCTTCTTCTCCACGCCGGCGTCCTTGAGCAGCTTGGCGCACGCCGTGTTGTCGTCCTCGAGCATGCCGAGGATGAGGTGCTCCACCGACACGTAGTCGTCGCGCATGGTCTTCGCGGCGTCCTCGGCGCGCATGAGCACGTTGGCGAGGTCGTTCGAAATGTAGATCTTGTCCAGCTCCACGTTGCCCGTGATGCGCGGCTTGTCGTTGATCGCCTGCTCGAGGCGCGCGGTAAGCGGACCCGTGCCCGCGCCCATCTTCGCGAAGAGGTTCGGCACGAGGCCCTGCGAGTCCTTCACGAGCGCGAAGAGCAGATGCTCCACGTCGATCTGCTGCTGGCCGTGATGGCGCGCCACGTTCTGCGCGGCCTCCAGGGCCTCGCGCACCTTCGTCGTATATTTTTCCGCATTCATGTGTTTGATTCTCCTCGTGGCGATGTCAAAGCAGAACCCATGCCATGCCGTGCGACATGACATTTCCCCTCACATGCCGTGCCACATTGGCACAGCCCGCGCAGAATTGCACACCGCGCGCCGTGACGCGTCAGCGCGTCGTCCTGTCTTTCCCCAGCACGAGTTTCGCGTGCTTCGCGTAGGCGCGGCGCGGATCGGCGGCGT